>CAJBVC010000946.1 GCA_903958915.1 uncultured beta proteobacterium | reverse complement strand
GCGGGCGTCAACGGCAAGCTCCTGCTCGAGTTCGTCAGTGGCGCCGGTTTCACCGGCATTGCCGTGGCCCTTATGGGGCGCAATCACCCGATCGGCATCATTTTCGCCAGTGTGCTGTTTGGCGCACTGTTTCAGGGTGGCGCGGAAGTGGCGTTCGAAGTACGCGGATTCAGCCGCGATATGGTCGTCATGGTGCAGGGCTTCATCGTGCTCTTCTCAGGCGCCATGGCTTACGTCATTGCACCCTGGGTGGCCAGGGTAGTGGCTCTCGTTCAGCCAGGGAAAACGAGACGCTGACCTCAGTACCTGCGGGCTAAATGAAGGCTGGGTGCTCTGGTTTTGATAGCTGCTTACGCATACTGATAGGGCGTTACAGGCCGATTTGATATGTAACGGCTAGCAGCGCCAACTAAAACCTCAATCGCGCCAAGCGTGGGCAGTGGTCACTGGTCTCTATGCTCTGGTCGGGCTTGCTGACAACTGGCAGTTTGCGGGATTCGATCGCGCCACCGTTCATTTGCTTCAATGCACCACTGATAACGATGTGATCCAGCCCGGTAAACCCGGTGCAAGCGGCGTCGACCGTCGTGAGTGGCACCTGGTGCAGCTCGGGTGTGCCGTCCGCAATTTCCTGCCACAGGTAGCGCGTCTTGACGCCTCCGGTTGCGTCAACCCCGTTGGGGCCCGCCGGGTCAGATCCATCACTACGTACCTGCTCCTTGGGCGGCGATAGAGCGACCTCATCGTCAATGCGGCGGTTGAAGTCGCCCATCAGCACAAACCGTGGGCTGTGTTGCGCAACACTTTCAATCCAGGTTTCAAGAAGGGGCACCTGGCGATTCAAAACGCGGCAGGCCTCCACGTCATCGGTCAGCAAGCGCCCGGGGTAGCGGGCATCGTTGTTGGTCACACTGGCACATGCGGCCTTGAGGTGAACATTCATGAAAGTGACGACTTGACCGTTCACTTGCAGTTCCAAAGCCAGACCAGGCCGCACGCTGCGAAACGCGTTGGGGTCGTTGCTGGGGTCTTTCACTGCCAGATCAGAACGTGTAGTGCAAATGCCCGGGCGGGAGGTCAGGGTCTTGTCCCAGGCAAATGCCAGTGACTGAAAGGCGTCGTAGCGTGCCTCGCAGGTATCGAAACGATCGGCGTGACGCCCAAGAATCAGACGAACCACCGCCGCTGAGCGCACTTCCTGAAACGCCATGACGCGCACGCCCTCGTTGGCGACCAGACCCTCCACCGTGGCCTGCAAGCCAGCCAGTTTTTCGGTATAGGCAGCCGCGGAGCGCACCAGTTGCGGGTCAGGCCGCGGCTCACCCGGTTTCACCGGGCGGCCGTTGCGGTAGGCATTGCACGGTGCAATCAGCATCGAAGCCAGTTTGCCACCTGCGGCGGCATAGGTAGCCTGCTGGCATTGCTCGGCGCGCTGCTGCTCCTCCGCGGTAGCAGCGGTTGCGCCGCGCACGATCCAGGCCCGCGTGTCACACCAGTTGACATCGGTGGCGTTACAAACCTTGAGGTGCTGCTGAAAGTCAACGGGCGTTCCCGCCCAGGCCAGATTGAATGCCGCTACCGTGGCCACCACCGGCGCTTGCTGAGCCCATGCGGCACATGCAAACATCGTGGCAAGCAAGGTGAAGGAAAAGCGGCGAAACATAGATGATGGCCAGCAGGTTAGAAGCATGAAGTGCCCAGGGGTGAAACAGTTGCGGCAATTATCAGCCACCGAGGAGTCAAAGCATGAAAACACATCCCAGCGCCCGTGGAACATGCGCAAGAAGCTATCAAAAAGAGAGCAAAAATGGACGGCATCGGTGCCGCGCCAGTAGATGCGGGAATTGGGTGATGGAAATTGGGGCAAGGGTGCGATGCCAATCTCTCTCCGGTGAAGGCGGTTCCTGGGGTCAGAGCCCGATTTCGTTGGAGACCGCGCGCGCCGTCAATATCCTCGTCCTGAATCGGGATCTGACCCCATGCCCCTTTGGGCGCGCCAGCCGATAAACGCCAGCGCCACGTCTGTAAGGGCCTAGCCGAAGCGAAGTAACCAAATGGGCTGTTGAAGGCTCCCCTCGCCCGACGGGGGCGAGGGGTTGGGGGAGTGGGGAGTTTAGAATCATCTGACACCCGCCCCAACCACCACCAGCGCCTCAATGTATCCCCCCAGCACAGTGCCTTCAAAGAGCATGTTCGAGACCGCTGGAGTTCACGGCAAACCCCATGGATGAGTCCCTGATTGCTGCTGTACTGGCTTCGACAGTGCGGGTCTCGACACCGCTGATTTTTTGCGCCTTGGCGGGCCTGCTGTCCGAGCGTTCCGGGGTGGTGGACATCGGGCTGGAAGGAAAGATGCTGTTTGCGGCCTTCGCTGCCGGCGCAGCTGGAGCCAGTTACGGGTCAACCTCTCTGGCGCTGGTGGCTGCCATGCTGACCGGGATGGCACTGTCCTGGATGCATGGTGTGGCATGTGTCAGCCACCGTGGCGACCAAGTGGTCTCCGGAGTTGCCATCAACATCATTGCCGCGGGCATGACCGTGGTCCTGGGAATTGCCTGGTACGGGCAGGGTGGTCAAACGCCGGCAGTCGCCACTGATGTGCGCATCCAGTCTCTTTTTCCGGGCGCTGCACAGGTTCTGCAAGGCCTGCCCTGGGTGGGGCCGCTTCTCGGGGAGGGGTTGCTGAGCCACAATGCTCTGGTCTATCTGGCCTTCCTCTTGGTGCCACTGGTCTGGTGGTTGCTGTTTCGTACCCGCTTCGGGTTGCGTCTGCGCGCTGTGGGTGAGAACCCGCAGATGGTGGACGCCGCAGGGGTTTCTGTGGCCCGGTTGCGCTACGCTGCACTCACGTTGAACGGTGCCTTGTGCGGCTTGGCCGGGAGTTACATGGTCCTGGCGCAGGGTGCCAATTTTTCGCCGAACATGTCTGCCGGGCGTGGCTTTATGGCATTGGCGGCCTTGATATTTGGACGCTGGCAGCCCCGGGGCGCTCTGTTCGCTTGCCTGATGTTTGGTTTTCTGGATGCGGTGGCCATCCGCTTGCAAGGCGTGCCGCTTCCCCTGGTGGGTGAAGTGCCCGTGCAGATTATTCAGGCGCTGCCGTACGTGCTGACGGTGGTGTTGCTGGCAGGCTTTATCGGGAAAGCCGTCGCACCCCAAGCCTTGGGCCGTCCGTACGTAAAAGAAAGATAGCTGGCCACGAATGAAGTTTCCAATGCAAGCCCGATATGCCAGTACCGCCCAGTCCCTGGTTTGTGTTGCCTGGGGTGTTTTGGCGTTGCTTATTGGCCCGATCGCCGCGGCGGCAGAAGTGCGCTTGCGCATTCTGGAAACCACCGACTTGCACATGCATCTGTTGTCCTACGACTACTACCAGGACAAGTCCACGGACCAGTACGGTTTGTCCAGAACGCTGTCGCTCATCAAGGCTGCGCGCGCAGAAGCTCCCAACAGCCTGCTGTTTGACAACGGCGACCTGTTGCAGGGCAATCCACTAGGTGACTATGTTGCCAAGGTTCGCCCGCTCAAGGACGGTGATACCCACCCTGCTTACAAAGTCATGAACCAGATGGGCTATGACGCAGCCAACATCGGGAACCATGAATTCAACTATGGACTTCCGTTCCTGAGGCGCTCACTGGCAGGTGCGAACTTTCCCTACGTCAATGCCAACATTTACGTAGATAACGAGCACAAAGATTCGGACCGCGCACAAAACGCATTTACACCTTACGTCGTGCTGGACCGCAAGCTGGTCGATGCCCAGGGACAGACCCATTCCATCAAGGTCGGTGTTATCGGGTTTGCGCCGCCACAGGTCATGTTGTGGGACAAAAGCAACCTGGAAGGCAAGGTGATTGCGCGCGACGTAGTGGAGACTGCCAAAAAGTACGTGCCCCTCATGCGCGCGCAAGGTGCGCAACTGGTGATCGCCATCCCCCATGCGGGATTCGAGAAAGGCCCGGTGGCCCAATTCTCGGAAAATGCGGTGGCTCCGCTGACCGAGGTGGCCGGCGTGGATGCGGTGCTGTTCGGCCATGCGCACGCAGAATTTCCCGGCCCGGCGTTTGCCGGCTACCCCAAAGTAGATTTGGAGCGCGGCACGATCAATGGTGTGCCGGCCGTGATGCCTGGGCGCTGGGGAGATCACCTGGGCGTGATTGACCTCACGCTGGATGCCACCGATGGTGCCTGGAAAGTCGTCAAAAGCAAGTCCACCATCCGGCCGATTTTTGACCGTGTGGCGCGCAAGTCTTTGGCGGGCGCAGACCCCATGGTGGAGAACCTCATCGGTGACGTGCATGCGGGTACGCTGGAGTATGTGCGCAGCAAGGTCGCCTTCAGCAGTGCCCCCATTTACAGTTATTTTGCCCAGGTCAGTGATGACACCTCGGTGCAGATTGTTTCCAACGCCCAGACTGCTTACGTCAAGCGCGCGATGCAAGGTACTGAATATGAAAAGTACCCGGTCTTGTCTGCAGCGGCACCGTTCAAGACCGGTGGGCGGCAGGGTTGGGACTATTACACCGACATGCCCGCTGGCCCGATTGCGATCAAGAATGTGGCGGACCTGTACGTTTACCCAAATACCCTCAAGGCCATGCTGCTGACGGGCTCTGAAGTGCAGGAGTGGCTGGAAATGTCCGCTGGCCAGTTCAATCAGATCGATCCCAAGGGCGCGCCGCAGCAACCGTTGCTCAACGAGGTTTTCCGGTCCTACAACTTTGACACCATCGATGGGGTGACCTACGAGTTTGATCTCACGCAACCGGCAAAATACTCTGAAGTTGGCGCGCTCATCGCGCCTGCTTCCCAGCGGGTAAAAAAACTGAGCTACCAGGGGAAACCGGTTGGCAAGGACGACCGATTTATCGTGGCCACCAATAACTACCGGGCCTTTGGTGGCGGCAATTTCCCTGGGCTCAACGCGTCCAAAGTGGTCATGGAGGCGCCTGATGAGAACCGCCAGGTGCTGGTGGAGTATTTGCGGATGATGGACACCTTGTCCGCCAATAAGCAGGTCAATCCCAGCGCCGATGGCAATTGGCG
>CAJBVC010000945.1 GCA_903958915.1 uncultured beta proteobacterium | reverse complement strand
CCTTGCGTGACGCCAAGCTCACCAAAGACGAAGTGCAGGGCGTGGTGATGGTAGGTGGTTCCACCCGCATGCCACAGGTGCAGGCGGCCGTGGCCGAGTTCTTTGGCCAGGAGCCGTTGACCAACCTCAACCCCGATGAAGTGGTGGCCCTGGGTGCCTCCATCCAGGCCAACCAGCTCGCCGGCAACAACGCTGCGGGCGACTTGCTGCTGCTCGATGTGATTCCGCTCTCTTTAGGCATTGAAACCATGGGCGGGCTGTCCGAGCGCATCGTGCCGCGCAACCAGACCATCCCTACCGCGATGGCGCAGGATTTCACCACCTATAAAGATGGGCAAACCGCACTGGCTTTGCACGTGGTGCAAGGTGAGCGTGACCTGGTGGCAGACTGCCGCAGTCTGGCGCGTTTCGAGTTGCGTGGAATTCCGCCGATGGCTGCCGGTGCTGCCCGCATTCGGGTGACGTTTACTGTGGATGCTGACGGCTTACTGAATGTTTCTGCCACCGAGCAGGTCAGTGGTGTGGCAGCTCAAATTGCGGTGAAGCCCTCGTATGGCCTGGCCGATGATCAAATTGCCCGCATGCTGCAGGAGAGCTTCACCACCGCCGAGCAGGATATGCGTACGCGGGCGTTGGTGGAGGCGCAGGTGGACGCTGACCGATTGCTGCTGGCCACGCGCAGCGCTCTCGACGCCGATGGCGACGTGTTGGAGGCGGTTGAGCTTGCAGACATTGCCTCGGCAATGGAGGTGGTGCGCGCAATGAAGGGCGGTGAAGATGCAGCGGCCATCGAGGCAGCCTGCAAACAGCTTTCCGCCGCCACCGAATCCTTTGCCGCGCTGCGCATGAATCGCGGTATCGCCAAAGCCCTTTCCGGGCGTAACATCGAAGCGGTATAGCGCCGAACATAATCATGGCCATCATCAAAATTCTTCCCCACCCGGAGTATTGCCCGCAGGGCACCGAGATAACCGCATCCGCGGGAACGTCTATTTGTGAGGCATTGCTGGAAAACCATATCGCGATTGAGCACGCCTGTGACATGAGCTGCGCCTGCACCACCTGCCATGTGGTGGTGCGCGAGGGGTTTGCATCGCTCAACGCACTCGACGAGGCCGAGGAAGACCTGCTTGATCGTGCCTGGGGCTTGGAGCCCAATTCCCGTCTGGCCTGCCAGGCCATCCTTGCGCAGACCAATCTGGTGGTGGAGATACCCAAGTACTCCATCAACCACGCCAAAGAAAACCACTGAACGGCGCGGCCAGGCACCATGCGACAAGTTTTTCTGGACACCGAGACTACCGGCCTGTATGCCAGCCAGGGCGACCGCGTCATCGAAATCGGATGCGTGGAGCTGGTCAACCGCAAGCTCACTGGCAACAACCTGCATTTTTATGTAAACCCCGGCCGCGATAGCCATGAAGAGGCGCTCAAGGTCCACGGAATCACCACAGAATTCTTGCGGGATAAGCCCCCCTTTGCACATATTGCAGGCGATCTGTTGGCATACCTGAAGGATGCCGAAGTCATCATCCACAACGCGGCGTTTGACGTCGGCTTTCTGGATGTGGAGCTCGCTTTGGCCCAACACGATGCCTTGCGCACGCATGTGCTGGGTATTGTTGACACATTGGTCATGGCCAAAGCGATGTTCCCGGGCAAGCGCAACAGCCTCGATGCGCTGTGCGACCGCTTGGGCGTGGACAACTCCGGCCGCGCCCTGCACGGCGCGTTGCTTGATGCAGAGCTGCTGGCCGACGTTTACATCAATCTCACCCGTGGCCAGGACGCTTTGCTCATGGACGTAGGCGATGCCTCTAACGCAGCGCTAAAGCGTGTGAAGGCAGACCTGAGCAAACTGGAGCTTCCGGTCATCCTGGCCAACGATACGGAGCTGACGGCGCATGACGACGTTCTGCGGCAAATCGACAAATCGAGCGGCGGAAAGACGCTCTGGCACAAGGCCGCCTAACTGATTATGTATAATCTTAGGCTTTCCTGAACCGAATTCAGGGCGATTAGCTCAGGGGTAGAGCACTGCATTCACACTGCAGGGGTCGCAAGTTCGAAACTTGCATCGCCCACCAGATAAAAGTAGTACGAATGAACTCGTACTACTTTTTTTTCGCGTGCACCACCATGTCAAAGTTGTACTTCCGCTTTGCGGCAATGAATGCCGGAAAATCGACCATGCTGTTGCAGGCCGCGCACAATTATGTGGAGCGGGGCATGCAGATCAAGCTGTATACCGCCGAACTGGACACGCGGCATGGCGTTGGCGTCATTCGCAGTCGCCTCGGAATTGAGCGGCAGGCGCTCACGTTCAACAAATCCACTGTGTTTGACCGTCATCTCTTGGACGCCGAGACGGCATGCCTGTTTGTCGACGAGGCGCAGTTTTTGACGGCGATGCAGGTGCATCAATTGCATCGTCTGGCCCATGTGGGCGCTGTGCCCATCATTTGTTATGGGCTGCGCAGCGACTTCCTGGGCATGCCATTTGAAGGTGCCGCGCTGTTACTGACGCTGGCGGACGATATCGAAGAAATCAAGACCATCTGTGCATGTGGAAAGAAGGCCAGCATGAATGCACGAATCG
Organism: uncultured beta proteobacterium; assembly: GCA_903958915.1. Classification (GTDB taxonomy): domain Bacteria; phylum Pseudomonadota; class Gammaproteobacteria; order Burkholderiales; family Burkholderiaceae_C; genus Allorhodoferax. The sequence continues at coordinate 3,550 of CAJBVC010000945.1, read as the reverse complement.
ACGGCAATGGCCAGCGCGTACGATCAGGTGAGCAAATCCTGATCGGCGGCAACAGCAGTTACATCGCGATGTGCCCTGACTGTTTTTATGGGGGTCCAAAGTAACCCATGTGGTGCTGTGCAGTAACAGCCTTCCGACGAGCTGCAGAAGCGGCGGCCTCATCAGATTGACCCGCTGAGCTTGGCGGCCAGTTGGCGCAGCTCAGGCTTGAAGATCTTGCCGACCAGCGTCATGGGCATGTTCGCCAGTACCGTGACCGACTTGGGCCGCGCGGGCGGCTCGTCGACATGCGCGCGCACGTAGGCCAACAGATCGGCCTCATCCGCGTGGGTACCGGGCTTGAGCGTGACAAACACCACAGGCAATTCACCAGCATAGGCATCGGGCTGGCCAACCGCAGCGCAATGCTGCACGGCGGGGTGGCCAGCCATGGCGTCTTCAATGACCTTCGGGTCGATGTTGTGCCCGCTGCGAATGATCAGGTCTTTGGAGCGGCCGCTCAGGTGCAAGCGCCCATGCTCGTCCAACCAGCCCAGGTCACCGGTGATCAGCCAACCATCTGCCGTAAAGGCGTCGTGGTTGTCCTTGGGGTCCACAAAACCCGAGAACAGGTTGGGTGACTTGAAGATCACCATGCCTTGCTCGCCGGTGGGCAAGTCGCGGTCTGTGACTGCGCCCTGGTGGTCCAGTGCCACCACGCGCATCTCGGTGTGCGGAAGGCGATATCCCACGCAACCTACCGGAGCATGGACGCCAGGCGGGGTAATGGTGGAGATGCCAGCCATCTCTGTCATGCCAAGGCTTTCATGCACGTGAATTCCGAACTGGGCCTCAAAGCGTGCTGCCAGATCGGGACTTAGAGGGGCTGCGCCGGTGCGGCAATAGCGCAAACTGGAGATATCCGCATCACCCACCGGCACGTTCGCCAGGGCCGCCAGTACCGTTGGAACCGCCGACACCACTGTGGCGCGATGGCGTTCGACCAGACGCCAGTAGTTGCGGATGACTTCCTGGTTGCGAAACAATGTTGTGGTCGGCATGATGACTTCGGACCCGGCAGCAAACGAAGTCAATGCGCCCGGCAAGACGCCCGCGACGTGAAAAAGGGGATAGCCATTGAGCACGACATCGTCAGCGCGTGTGCCTTGTAGCTGTACGCAGACCCAGGCGGTGAACACTTGCGCACTATGGCTATGGCGCGCCAGTTTGGGTGATCCGGTGGTGCCTCCGGTATGAAAGTAGGCAGCAATGTCGTCGGGTGCGATGCTGCGCCCGCTGAGCAACTTGTCGCTGCGTTCTGACTTGCGTTCCCGGTCAAAGTCCAGCACGCCTGGTGGCAAAAGCTCTGCGGTTGGTGCGTCGAAGGGCGCCACGCGCAGCACTTGCGTCAAGGTGGGCACCTGGGTGCGTATTCGCAGTGCCTTGGACCAGATGCCTGCATCGTCATCCGAGCCCCACGCAAACAGGACTTTGGCTTTGCCGGCGTTGAGCAGCGCCACCAGCTTTTCATCGCTTAGCAGCGGGTTCAGCGGCTGCACAATGCCAGCGGCTTCGCCGCCCCAGAGCGCCAGGTGGTAGTCCATGCAGCCCGGCAAAAGCACGCCAATGGCATCGTCAGGCCGCACGCCAATGCGGTGCAGGAGATTGGCCGTCTGGTGGATGCCGGCAAGCAGGTCCGCATACGACCACCGTACCGGCGCATCATCGGGATTGGCGGTCCGCAAAAATGTTAGCGCGGTTTTGCTTCCAAACGCCTCGGCTGAGCTTTGAAAAATCTCGTACGTGGTGCGCAAGGGGAGCGCAACGGCAAGCGGTGTTTCTTCCAGGCGGTGGATGTCCGCCAGGCTGCGGATAGGGAAATGGGCTTTAAAAGGCATGCGCCATGGTACTCGCGAGAAAAGAACATGACCTTGTTGCAAGTGCTGTAATCTGCGGTATGGAGGCGCATCAAGTTAGTGGCCCATGAGCGTGATCGTGCTCCCGCTCGCGAGAAAAGGCATCCAACTCCAACTTTTGAAGACAAGTGACAACCAACATTCCCATACGCTATATCAGTCCCGTGTTTCGCCCACCCAGCGAAGCAGACTCACTCATCCTGCCGGTCACTAATGGCTGCTCCTGGAACAGATGTACCTATTGCGAGATGTACACCGCGCCGCAAAAGAAGTTTGCTGTTCGGGACGAGTCGGAAATCCTGAATTCCATTCGACAGATTGCTGGGCAGTATGAAGAGCAAGTCCAAAGGGTGTTCTTGGGGGACGGCGATGCCATGGCCCTGTCCACACGACGTCTCTTGATTCTGTTGCAGGCAATACGGGAGTATTTGCCCAAAGTGCGCAGGATTTCGAGCTACTGTCTGCCGCGCAATGTTCGCAACAAGTCGGTAGCCGAACTGGCGGAGTTGCGGCAAGCGGGTTTGTCCTTGGCATATATCGGCGCAGAATCCGGCGACGACGAAGTCCTGCAAAGAGTCAACAAAGGAGAAACCTTTGAAACCACACGGGACGCCTTGGACAAACTGGGCCAGGCCGGCATCAGTCGTTCGGTCATGCTACTGAACGGGCTCGGCGGGCGTCAACATGCGCGGCAACACGCTTTGAATTCTGCACGCCTTGCAAATTCGACGCAGCCCGAGTTTCTGGCAACCTTGGTGGTGAGCTTTCCGCAGGGAGAAGGCCGGTTCAGGAAGAGTTACGCGGAATGGGAGCCTTTGGACCAACAGGGACTGTTCGTGGAAATGGAGCAGCTTATCGACGGACTGGAACTCAAGCGCACGGTGTTTCGCAGTGATCACGCATCCAACTGGCTGGTCCTGAAGGGTGTTCTTGGCGCGGACAAGGATCGACTTCTGCATGAAGTGAAAATGGCAATCCAACGGCCAGCCGACGCCAAACTGCGCCCCCATTGGCAGCGTGGTTTGTGAGTGTGGTCGACAATGCTGTAGCGGGCCACGCGGTAGCCCTCCTTCGCGAGCGGCGCTTGGCGCTCAGCGCGAAGCCGTTCTTTGCTCGCGGGTTACGGGCGCCGCGTTGCCCACATTGTCGGGTGATCTTCAGCCATTGCCTGTGCAACTTGCGTCCGCACCTGAACACTCAGGCGGGCATGTGCCTGATCATGGGCGACATTGAAGCGCTCAAACCCACCAACACCGGTTGGTTGATTGCCGACGTTGTGCGAGACACCTTTGCCTTTGGCTGGGCCAGGACTTCGGTTGAACCTGCATTGCTAGCGCTATTGGCAGATCCGCAGTGGGATCCTTATGTCGTTTTTCCCGAGGAGTTTGTTGAGACCAAGCGTGTGGTGACTACGGTGCAGTCTCATGCAGACAAGCGGCCCCTATTCATTTTGCTGGATGGAACCTGGGCAGAGGCGTGCAAGATGTGCCGCAAGAGCCCGTATCTTGATCACTTGCCGGTGCTCAGCATGCATCCCGAGCAACAGTCCCGCTACCGGTTGCGCCGTTCAAAACGTGATGACCACCTTTGTACATCAGAGGTAGGGGCTCTTTGCCTGGCCCTTGCAGGCGAGCAGCGCGCAGCGGACACACTGG
>CAJBVC010000944.1 GCA_903958915.1 uncultured beta proteobacterium | reverse complement strand
TGCTGGGCGTGGTGGTGATCTACACCACGGTGACGGTGCCGGGTGTGATTTTGACCGAGTCGGTGCTTTCCTTTCTGGGGCTGGGCATTCAGGAGCCCATGACCAGCTGGGGGGTTTTGATTCAGGATGGCGCCAAGACGATGGAAGCAACACCCTGGATTTTGTTGTTTCCGGCGGCTTTGCTGTCGACCACTCTGTATTGCTTTAACTACATTGGCGATGGTTTGCGTGACGCGCTGGACCCCAAGGAACGGTAACCGATCATGCATCTATTGGAAGTAAAACAACTGGGCGTGCAGTTTCAGACGCCCGACGGTGTGGTCAGCGCGGTCAATGGCATCAGCTTCACGCTGGACCGTGGCAAGACCCTGGGCATTGTGGGCGAGAGCGGTTCCGGCAAGAGCCAATCGGTTCTGGCCATGATGGGGCTGCTCGCCACGAATGGCCGCGCGACCGGCCAGGTGCTCTACCAGGGCCAGGATTTGATCAGCATGCCCACGGCCGACCTGAACCGGATTCGCGGCAACCGCGTCGCCATGATTTTTCAGGACCCCATGACCTCGCTCAACCCCTACCTGACGGTGGAGCGGCAGATGACCGAGGTGCTGGAGTTTCACAAAGGCATGAGCCGCAAGGAGGCACGCGCCAAAGCGGTACAGGCGCTCGATGCGGTCAAGATGCCCGAGGCGGCCCGGCGCATCATGATGTATCCGCACGAGTTTTCTGGCGGCATGCGCCAGCGGGTCATGATCGCCATGTCGCTCTTGTGCGAACCGGATGTGCTGATTGCGGATGAACCCACCACGGCACTGGACGTAACCGTGCAAGCCCAGATTCTGATTCTGATGCGCGAGTTGCAGCGTGATTTTGGCACCGCCATTGTCATGATCACGCACGACCTCGGTGTGGTGGCGGGGCTGTGCGATGAGGTGATGGTGCTGTATGGCGGCCAGGTGATGGAGCAGGGCAATGCAGAGGCGATTTTTTACAAGCCGTCGCACCCCTACACCGCCGGTCTGCTGGCTGCCGTGCCACGGCTCGAGGGTGGCGATGCACCGATGCTGGCCATTCCCGGTGCACCGCCCAACATGGCCAGGCTGCCGGTGGGCTGCCCGTTTACCGAACGCTGTGCCATGGCGCTGCCGCACTGCGGCACTGTGCGCCCCGTTTTTGGTGCGGCGGCCCATGATGCGCAAGTGCTGCGGGCCTGCCATCTCAACATCGAGGACGTGACACAGACCCTGCAGCGCCTGAAGGCGGAACAAGGCGCTGCGCTATGAGCGGCGCACCTCAATTCGGCCAGGCGTTGTTGTCGGTCAAAGACCTGCGTGTGCATTTTGCTATTCGCGACGAGAGCCCCTGGCCCTGGGCTCCGAAGCGTGCCCTCAAGGCGGTCGACGGCGTGTCCTTTGATCTGCACGCCGGAGAGACATTGGGCATCGTGGGTGAGTCTGGCTGTGGCAAGTCGACCCTGGCCCGAGCCTTGCTCAATCTGGTGCCCCTGACCGACGGCAGCATACGCTGGCACGGCGATGAGATGCGTGGTGCCAGCGCGCAGGCTTGGCAGGCCAAGCGCAAGGCGGTGCAGATGATTTTTCAGGACCCCTTGGCGTCGCTGGACCCGCGCATGACGGTGGCGCAAATCATTGGCGAACCCTTGCGCACCCATTGCCCGGAGTTGAGCGCGGCCCAGCACAACGCGCGCGTGCTGGCCATGATGCTGCGGGTGGGGTTGACCGAACAACAAATCAACCGCTACCCGCATGAATTCTCAGGCGGTCAATGCCAGCGCATCGGCATTGCCCGCGCGCTTATTTTGAAACCCCAGGTGGTTATTTGTGACGAGCCGGTGTCGGCGCTGGACGTATCCATTCAAGCCCAAATCATCAATCTACTCAAAGAGCTACAGGCAGAGATGGGCCTGGCGCTGGTATTCATTGCGCATGATCTTGCAGTGGTCAAACACATCAGCCAGCGCGTCATGGTGATGTATCTAGGACGCGCCATGGAAGTTGCAGCCAAGCACGCGCTCTACGACACGCCACGCCACCCATACACACAGGCGCTGTTGTCGGCCATTCCGGTGCCGGACCCGCGGGTCGAGCGTGCCAAGACGCTGCAACTGTTGCAGGGGGATTTGCCATCACCGATCAATCCACCATCGGGTTGTGTGTTTCGTACGCGCTGTCCGAAGGCGGTGGCGCAGTGCGGGAGGGATGTGCCGGTGTTGCGGCAGGTGGACGGGCAAAGCCAAAGTGCCTGCGTTGTGGATTGAAGAACTCCGACCCTGACCGACCGACAGACAGATCGCCGCTCCGGTCAGCTTGAGCCTCCACGGTCTATTTCGTACCGCTCGTTGGTTTAGCCAGCAGAATGTGCTGTTTGCCTATTTCCTGGGTTGCCGCCTTTGACAAAGCCGCCTGTTTGGCAAAAACCGGCCACTGTGCA
>CAJBVC010000943.1 GCA_903958915.1 uncultured beta proteobacterium | reverse complement strand
TGTGCACTCCGGTGAAGTGATCGTGGGAAATTTCGGGGGATCCACTATCCTGGACTACCGCGCGCTGGGGGACCCAATCAACACGGCGTCACGCCTGGAAGGGGCCAACCGCTATCTCGGCACCCTGGTGTGTGTGTCCCAAGCGGTGCTGGCGCAATGCCCCACCTTCGCTGCGCGGCCCATCGGGCGACTGCTGTTGAAAGGCAAGCAGCAGCCCATCATGGTTTTCGAGCCACTGGACATGACAACGACGCCGGACGCGGACTACCGCCAGGCCTTTGAGCGCATGCGCAGCCAAACGCCAGACGCCCTCGAGGCTTTTGAGCGTCTCGCACAGGAAAGGCCAACGGACCGCCTGGTGAGCATGCACCTGGCACGCTTGCAGCGCGGTGAAGTTGGCGATCTGCTAGTTATGGAAGGCAAATAATCCGCCACAACGGCAGGTTCTTAGCGCACCGTGACCTCAACCCGACGATTGGCCGGCTCGTTCACTTCGTCGGCCGTCGGCTTCAGTAAGTTCATTTCGCCGTGGGAGTCCACGGTCACGTTTGCCGATGACAATTTGGCACTTTGCAACAGGGCACCCACCAAGCGGGCGCGGTCCAGTCCCACTTTGTAGTTCTGGTCCGCATTGCCGACCGTATCGGTATGGCCAATCACGGAAATGTCGGGGACTTCCCGGCTTTCAATTTCCGCGATGACATCGGCAAGATCGCGCTCCGACTCGGGCGTGAGTTTGGCGCCGCCAAATTGAAAATTCAGCTGAAATATTTTCGGCTTCTTCGGACTGATGGCCAAAGCTGCTCCGAAGTCCTGGCGAATTTGCGCCTCGGTGGCGACAAAGCTGGGGCCGCCGGCCTGCGCCAGCAGGGTACTTTCGCGCACTTTTTCCAGTGTTGTAACGCCTTGGCGCCCGGTCACCAGAACCTTGCCGACAGTGCCATCTCCGTTGTCAAGAAGTACGACGTAAGAGGCGGGCGCGGGCTTGGGAGGTGGCGGCGTTGCACAACCGGCAAGCACCAGTGATGCCAGGCCCAAAGCGGCCATGGATGCAATGGATGGTGTCATTCCTGATCCTTTGGATCTACCTTGGCAAGAAACTGGGTTCCCCGCACACCGATCAGGCCGGTCGGAGTGCGCACCGACACCGACTCGGGTTTGAGCTTGGCGATTACACCGGAAATGTAGTACAGGGTGCCACGGGTCAGACTCGCTGCCAGCTTCAAATCCCCTTTTTGCGGTGAAAAAAGGTACTCATCGATCACCAGTTCCGTGCCCGGGCCTAGCGACATGGTGGTGTTGTCCTTGAACGTCACACCGACGCTGGCGTTAGGGCCAGTGCGGATGGTGTTGCCCAATTGCAAGGGCATGCCTGGGCGAGCATCCGACGTTTGTCCGCCTGCGACCACACTGGCCTGTGCCTGCACGGTTTTGATGTAGCCGACCACCGAGTCCTGCGCCAAAGCGCCGAATGTCGTGCAAGCCAGGACCAGGGCCGCCAGGCCGCCTCTGCAACGAAAATGAGCCATATCAGGTTGGGCTGCGCGTGCCGCGCAACCGACAGTGGTAGATGGGTGCGTAGTGTAAGCCCCGGTTGGCACATTTCGTTTACAGTTGACGTTTACGTAAACGTCAATCGTGTGAATCAACATCCACGGTGATATCGGAGACCCACCATGACCAACCTGTCTGCAGAGTTCAAGGCGCTAGCCAACTACAAACCCACGCACAAAGTGCGATTTGTCACCGCTGCCAGCCTGTTTGATGGACACGACGCCGCCATCAACATCATGCGGCGCATTCTGCAGGGTATGGGTGCCGAGGTGATTCACCTGGGCCACAACCGCAGTGTGGAAGAGGTGGTCACCGCCGCCCTGCAGGAAGACGCACAGGGCATCGCCTTGAGTTCCTACCAGGGCGGACACGTCGAGTATTTCAAGTACATGGTCGACCTGCTCAAGAGCCGCGGCGGCGCCCACATCCAGGTCTTTGGCGGCGGCGGCGGCGTGATCGTACCCAGCGAAATTGCGGAGTTGCAAGCCTATGGCGTGACCCGCATCTACAGCCCGGAGGACGGCCAGCGCATGGGTCTGCAAGGGATGATTGGCGAGATGGTGATGCGGTGCGACAAGGACCTGAGCTCCTACGCGCCCACCAGCATCGATGCGATCACGGGCCACACGCCCGAGGCATGGCGCGCCCTGGCGCAGCTCCTGACCGCGCTCGAATCTTTGGGCGAGAAGCACCCCTTGAGCCCCGCCCTGCGCGCGCAAGCTGCTACTAAAAAGATACCGGTTCTGGGCATTACCGGTACCGGTGGTGCGGGCAAATCCTCGCTGACCGACGAGCTGATTCGTCGCCTGCGCCTGGACCAGGGCGACCAGCTGCGCATCGCCGTCATCAGCATCGACCCCAGCCGTCGCAAGACCGGAGGTGCCTTGCTAGGCGACCGCATTCGCATGAACGCGATTGGCCCATGGCAGCAGGGTCCGAGGGTTTTCATGCGATCGCTGGCCACGCGGGACTTTGGTTCCGAAATCAGCCAGGCGCTGCCAGACGCGGTAGCCGCGGCCAAATGTGCTGGATTTGACCTGGTCATCGTAGAAACCTCTGGCATTGGGCAGGGCGATGCCGCCATCGTGCCACTGGTGGATGTGCCGATGTACGTCATGACACCCGAATTCGGCGCTGCCAGCCAG
>CAJBVC010000942.1 GCA_903958915.1 uncultured beta proteobacterium | reverse complement strand
CAGCGGTGCCGCCACAGCATTGCAAGCGGGGTTGCCGCAGATGATTTTTGCGGGCAGTGCCGGATCGCTGCCGGACAGCTTCGCCATCTATGCGCCGCGCGTTGTCCACGGCTGGATCGCAAAACTGCTGATGGCACTGGTAGCCCTCCACGTTGTGGGAGTCGTCTACCACCAGTTCGGGCTCAAGGATCGCCTACTGTCACGCATGTGGTTTGGACACCGGTAGGCGGTCGAAACCGCGCAAGCTGGATACGCTCATGAAATACAAGCACGCGCGAACGGAAAAGAGAATTGCGATGGGCGCAATCGGCACGCTCATGGCAATGAGCGGCGCAATGATCTGGGCTGACGACAGCACGGCAACCCCACCACTGGCCCTGCGCAAAATCATGCAAGACATGGACAAAAACATGCTCATCATGGCGGATGCCATCTCGCACAAGGACTGGCCGTTGGTGGAAAGAATTGCACCACTTATTGCAGAACATCGCCAGCCGCCATTTATTGAAAAAATGCGCATCATGGGTTTCGTTGGCACCAGCATCGGCAAGTACAAAGCCTATGACGGGTCGGTTGTCGAACTTGCGCAAGCCGTGGGTAAGGCAGCGAAGTCCAACGACGTCCAAGGAGCAGAGCTGAAGTTTCGAACACTTCAGGCAAGCTGCGACAGCTGCCACAACGAGTTCCAAAAGTCTTTTGTGGCGCATTTCTACGGCAAGAAAGATGCTGTCCAGTAATGCATTTTCACCTTGAACTAATAGGAAATGCGTCATGACTGCTTCTAAACAAGCGCAGGAACGCGGGTGGATGTTGTGGGCTATTTCCTTGGTGGCAATAGGGTTCGGCCTGCTGACCATCAAGGAAGGCGGCACGGTCCTGTTCGGCGATGAAGTTGCGCGCGCTGCCGCAGGCAACTATGTGCCGTTTGTGCTTTGGTTCAATTATTTGGCGGGCTTCGCCTATGTCGTCGCCGGTGCCGGACTATGGCTGAGCCAACGCTGGGCAGTGTGGTTGTCCATCGCCATCGCCGTCGCGACGTTCCTCGCCTTCGCGGCGTTGGGCGAGCATGTTGATTCTGGTGGGGCCTACGAACGGCGCACCGTAATCGCCATGAGCCTACGAACCTTGGTATGGGTAACGATTGCGGCGATTGCCTGGCGCGGCTTGGCGCGGCGCGGCGCGTGACGTGACGTGACGTGACGTGACGTGACGTGATGCAAGCCGCTGCTTGCACCTCGGCACTGTAGAAACGACAACATCAGAACAAGGGGAAACACGATGAACATTCATTACCTGCAGCTGGTGCCGTTTGAAGAACCCGAAGGCGGAGGTGCCACGTGAAAATCACTTTTCTGGGCGCAGCACGCGAAGTGACGGGATCCTGCTATTTGGTGGAGACCGATCACTTGCGCTTTCTGATTGATTGCGGCATGGTGCAGGGTGGGCGGGAGGCCCCGGCGCGAAACCACAAGCCATTTGGCTTTGATCCCCGTTCGATCGACTTTGTGCTGCTAACCCATGCCCATATTGATCACAGTGGCTTGCTGCCAAAACTGGTGCTCAACGGGTTTGATGGTCCCATCTACACCACCCGTGCTACCGCCGACCTGTTGGGCGTGATGCTGCCCGACAGTGGGCACATTCAGGAAATGGACGCAGACCATGCGAAGCGACGACATAGGCCTGACGCACTCCCGGCGATTTATACCGTGCAGGATGCGAAGAACTGCCTCGAACTGGTCCGGCCGATTGACTACGACGAACGCTTTGCACCGCATCCATCGATTGCATGTTGCTTTCGGGATGCAGGGCACATTTTGGGCTCAGCCATCATCGAAATATGGGTAACTGAAGACGGCGTCACCCGCAAACTGGTGGCGTCGGGCGATCTTGGGCAGCCTGGGCGCCCTATCCTCAAAGACCCCACACGCATCGAAGAAACGGATGTGCTGTTGATCGAGTCCACCTATGGCGACCGCAACCACAAGGACCTTCCCACCACCTTGGCGGAACTGGCAGACATCGTCGAGCACACCTTGTATCAGCGCAAAGGCAATGTGATTGTTCCGGCTTTCGCAGTGGGGCGCACACAAGAGATCATTTACCACCTGCATCAGCTCACCGAGCAAGGCCGCCTGAGTCACCTCAACGTCTACGTTGACTCGCCCATGGCGGTGGCGGTGACCAACATCACGAAAAAACACTTCGAACTGTTTGATGCCGAAGCGCACCGCATCACCCAATGGCATGCGCAGGCTAAAAATCTGCCCACGATGCATTTTGTGGCTGATGTTGCAGAGTCCATAGCACTCAACCAGATTCGCTCCGGCGCCATCATCATTTCCGCCAGCGGCATGTGTGATGCCGGGCGCATCAAGCATCACCTGCTGCACAACCTGGGGCGGCCCGAATGCGGTGTGCTTATTACCGGTTTTCAGGCCGGTGGCACGCTCGGGCGCCGCTTGGTGGATGGTGAGAAAGTGGTGCGTATTTTTGGCGAAGAAGTTGCCGTGCGCGCATCCATCCATACCCTGGGCGGCTTCTCGGCCCATGCCGATCAAAAAGCACTCATGGCGTGGGCAAGCGGGTTCAGCAAACCACCAGGACGCACCTTTGTGGTTCACGGCGAAGCCACTGCCGCCAACAACTTTGCGCAACAGTTGCGCACTGAGAAAAACTGGACTGTGGACGTGCCAGCAAT
>CAJBVC010000941.1 GCA_903958915.1 uncultured beta proteobacterium | reverse complement strand
GGTCGCACACGAGATTCGTAACCCGTTGTCTGCCATCACGCAGGCGAATGCGTTGCTTGACGAGGATGTGAGTGATCCAAGACTGAAGAGATTGACCGCCATGGTGAGTCAAAATGCCAAGCGACTTGAAAAAATAGTCAACGATATTTTGAATGTTTCAAGGGTGCAGCCGTACGACCCCGACTACCTGATCCCGGCGCTGCCATTGGACAGCACCGTTCACCGAATTTGCAGTGACTGGGCATCCCAAAACAGTTCCCAGGGTCGGCTGACGATTCACGCCAGTGACCCTGCCGTAGAGGTGCGCTTTGACATCGAGCACCTTCGCCGGGTGCTGGTCAACTTGCTGGACAACGCCCGCCGGCACACGCCGGAGTTACCCGATACCATTCAAGTGATGGCGAGCGTCAGCGATGCCAAAAATGCCACTATTTCGATCTGGAGCAACGCGCCTCCCATGGACAAATCGGTCGAGCGCCACCTGTTCGAGCCGTTTTTCTCTTCTGACAGCCGATCCAGCGGCTTGGGACTCTTCATTTGTCGCGAACTGTGCGAGCGCCACGACGCATCACTCATCTACCAGCGTAACGTGCGCAATGCGCGCGGGCAACCTGCAGAAGGCAACGAGTTTGTCGTGACACTGCACCGCGCATATGCCCCTGATAATGCGCCAACGGCAGCAACATCCACAATACCATGGCAACCCCCACTGTACTGAGCAATGCACAGATTCTGGTGATCGATGATGAACCGGATCTGCGCACGCTGTATGAACTGACGCTTTTGCGAGAGGGTTATCGCGTAGAAACGGCAGGCAGCGTAAAGGACGCGTTGCATCTGATTGATGCTCAGCGTTTTGATGTCATCATCACCGACATGCGCCTGCCCGACGGGCTGGGCATTGAAATCCTGACGCATATGCGAAACTGCCAGCGCCCCGAGCGCTGCATTGTGATCACAGCCCACGGATCGGCAGAGAATGCCGTCGAATCGCTCAAGGCAGGCGCTTTTGACTATCTGACCAAACCGGTAGACCTGAAGCAATTCAGGGCCGCCATTGCGTCAGCGATTCATGGCTCCGCCAGCCGAGCCAGTCCATCTGTCAGGTCGACGGATGCCAGGCTGGTCGAACCAGCCAACGGAACGAACGGTGGTCAACTGGCGCTGGCCAGGCTCGCGGGCGACTCATCGGCCATGCGTTACGTGAAAGAGCGCATCGGCAAGGTTGCTCGAAGCATGGCACCTGTCCTCATTCAGGGTGAGTCGGGCACTGGCAAAGAACTGGTTGCCGGTGCACTGCATGCCAATAGTCACCGGTCTGGAGGACCCTGTGTTGCAGTGAACTGCAGTGCGATACCTGAGAACTTACTGGAAACCGAATTCTTCGGAGCCAAAAAAGGTGCCTACACCGGCTCGATCCAGGACCGGGAGGGTTTTTTTCAGGCGGCTAAAGGCGGTACACTTTTTCTAGATGAAATTGGCGACTTGCCGCTGGCCATGCAGTCAAAGCTGCTGCGCGCCATACAGGAACGCTGCGTGCGGCCCGTTGGTTCCACGCTGGAAGTACCT
>CAJBVC010000940.1 GCA_903958915.1 uncultured beta proteobacterium | reverse complement strand
GCCGGCACGAAGTGCTCGCCTTACCCCGGCAACAAGCCAGCGTGCCCCAGGTTAAAGCGGTTGCACACCTGTAGCAGGCGGGCGGCCTGGTCGCGCAGACTTTCGGCGGCGGCGGCGGATTGCTCTACTAGTGCAGAGTTTTGTTGCGTCATCTGGTCGAGCTGCGAAATGGACTGATTGATCTGGGAGATGCCGCTCGATTCGTGATCGGTGGCCACCTTGATCTCCTCCACAATGCTGGCCACGTTTTGCACCGAGCTGACGATCTCGGTCATGGTTTGCCCCGCATCACCCACCAGACGCGAGCCCGCCTCAACCTTGCCCACCGAGTCAGCAATCAGGCTGCGGATTTCCTTGGCGGCTTCCGAGGAGCGACCTGCCAGACTGCGCACTTCGCTGGCCACCACGGCGAAACCACGGCCCTGCTCGCCGGCACGCGCGGCCTCCACGGCGGCGTTGAGGGCCAGGATGTTGGTCTGAAACGCAATTCCGTCAATCACACCGATGATGTCGGCAATCTTCTTCGACGACGCGTTGATGCCTTCCATGGTGGTCACTACCTCCGCGACCACGCTACCACCGCGTGCCGCCACTTCCGCGGCGGATGTCGCCATTTGCTGGGCACGACTGGCCGATTCAAAGGTCAGCTTGACGGTACTGATGAGGTCATCGATGGAGGAAGCGGTTCCATGCAAGCTGGACGCCGTTTGCTCGGTGCGGTTGGCCAAATCCTGGTTGCCCGCCGCGATTTCTTCGGATGCGGTGGTCACAGAGTCGACCGCACTGCGAATCTCACCCACCAGCGCGCGCAGGGACGCTTGCATTTGGCCCATGGCACCCATCAGGCTAGGGTCCCCTGGTCGCACCGCAAGATTGGACGACAAATTGCCCTGCGCCACCAATGCCATGGCTTCACGTGCTTTAGCCGGCTCACCACCCAACTCACTTTGCAATGCGCGTTGCACCACGATGGCCAATGCAACGGCGACCAGGATCGCCAATCCGCCCAACACCAGCGCAATTTGAACCGTGTTCTTAGCGTTGGCCATCACCTCCTGGTGGGTTTGCTCGGATTGCTTGCCCGCAGCGTCCAGTTGCTTCAGGAGCTCAGCCTTGAGCTTGCGCCAGGCAGGTGTTTCCTCGGCATTGAGCGTCTTGATGGCGCTGGCACCGTCAACCGCCAATGCGGCAATGACTTTGTTTTGTCCCTCCGCCTGCGCGGAGCGCAACGCTGGAAGTGCGCTTAACTGCGTCTCGAAGGGTGTTCCCTTTGCGGTGGCTGCGGTTGCCGCATAAGCCTTATCGTATGCCGCCAACGCTGCTGTGAGATTTTCTTTGGCCTTGGGGTTGGCCGGATCCAGGATCATGTTGCGCAGCGCCTGTCCCATCTGCAAGCCCTGCGCCAGCATTTCCGACAGCCCGGCACGGATGCTCTGCTCGGTGCGGATGTAGTCGTCAAACTGGTGCTGTGTCCGTACCAGGCCCCAGATACTGTTGCCAAGACCGATGGCAAATACGAGGGCGGGTATGGCGAGACATAGATACAGGCGTGTGCTGAACTTCATGGTGCACGGTCTCCGTGATGCGGCGTGCCCACACAACGTGAGCGCCCCGGGACATTGTGCGGGTTTCAGTAGCGTTCAGCCTTGCTCCAGATCAATTGGCGAAAGCGACCGACACCGTGTGACGAACGGGCCATACACCAATCGGTTACTTTGCCTGAGCACTTTCCAACAGTGCATCATCCACCAGCTTTTTCAAGGGTTCGTAACCAAAGCTCGGCAAAGGTTTTCCATTGACAAAGAACTCCGGTGTCATGGTGATGTTGAGCACTTTGGCGTCGGCCACGTCCTGCGCGATGACTTGTGCAACCGCCGGCAACTCCATGTCGGCCTGTAGTTGGCGCAAATCCAGTGGCAAGCCACTCAAGGGGTCCCAGATGAGCTGAGGTTGCGAAACATGCTGAACCACCCAGTGGCCCTGCGAAGCAAAGAGGGTTTCCAGCGTCTGCTGGAACATGCCCTGCTTGCGCGACGCCTCGATCGCCTTGACCACCTGGTCCGAGCCCTTGTGCAGGGGCGCGTAGCGCATCGACAGCTTGATCTTGTCCGGGTTGGCGGCCATCATCTTCTTCACCAACGGATAAAAGTCGCGGCATGTTTCGCACGCGGGGTCAAAAAACTCCACGATGTGTACCGGCGCATTGGGGTTGCCAAAAGTCTGCGCGTGGGCACGCTCCAGCACCGCGCGGTTCTGGGCTACTATCTGCGCCGCCTGATCGGCTTGGTGGTTCTTGTAGAGAACGGCCGCTAGGCCAAAGACCACTAGCAGCAAAACGGCAGAGGCGATGAAGATGTTTTTCTGTTTCATGGAGTTTTACGCAGCGCGGCGAAAGTTAACAATAGATTAATGGCGAGAAATGCGGCAAAAGACAGCAGCGGAATGGTGACAAAGCCAAACCATTGCACCTGAATTTTCCCGCACGGAACACCCTGCGCGCAGGGTGCCATGGCCTCGGGAATCACCCCCACGGTGAGCAGCACATGGTAAGCGGCCAGCAGCAGCCCGGCAACTGCGAGCGGCAGGGCGTATCGCACCACCCTGGCATCCAGCGGAAACAGCCCCACGGCGAGCACCAGCACCAGGGGAAACATGGCGATGCGCTGGTACCAGCACAACACGCAGGGCGTGAGCCCCATCACTTCGCCCATGAACAGCGCACCCAGCGTAGAAAGGGCCGCGATCAGCCAGGCGCAAAAAATCAGCACCCAGGCGGTCGTTGCCCTATCAGGTGAACTCAAGCCGGCATTCCCAATATGCGGCCGGTGATTTTGCGCGCTACAGGCGCCAGGAAAAAGATGACGGGCACCCCGATCACATAGGCAATGGCAAATGCCTTCAGCCATGCTCCCAGGAACTGCGGGTTCCAGCCGATGTTGACCAGCGTGATGACAAAGGTCATCAGTGAAATCATCATGGCGCCCATGATGAACGAAAAGACCAGGTGAAACTTCTTGGGGGGTGGCACAGTATTCTCCAGATTCAGGCGGTTGTCAGCAATTGTGCAGCAAGCGCCCGACTGGCGTTTATCGGCGTTCCATAGGCGTTGTGATGATCAGCTGATAGTCAGCCACGGTCATGTATTGCGGCACATAGGTGACGCCCTGAAGTGCAAGGTTGCTGACAAACGACCGCAAGTGGTTGCGCGAACCCTTCAATAGATAAGTGAAGAGTTTTCAAACGAGCGGCGCTGGATTAATTCCTGACCTTCCAGCTACCATCGGTCTGTCGGCACGCGGTTCCGAAGATCGTGTCTT
>CAJBVC010000939.1 GCA_903958915.1 uncultured beta proteobacterium | reverse complement strand
GTGAGGTCACGACGTGCAACCGGTAGCGTGGGTGCGCCAGAATCTCGCCCACCCGCCTGGCATAAAAGGCCTGCAGATTCTGGCCAAACAACTCGCTGACCATGGCCGCTGTGGGCCGTTTCTGCCCCGGTTTGGTTTCGTAGTGCTGGTGAATGTAGTCGTGCTCCAGGCGCTCAAACGCGGCCACGGGCTGGTCCAGGCATGCGGTCGCCATGCGCCAGGCGCCGATGGATGCACCCACCAAATCAACCGGCTGGGTCGAACCGTTCAGCCACTCGCCAAAAATGAAACGGTCCAGCGCGCCGAGCAATAGCCCCTTGGGGCCACCCGCCGCAGCGGGAATGGTACGGATATCGTCCGGTCGCAACCCGTTTTGGGCGATAGCCTGGCGCGCAACGGGGCCGGCGTAAATCTGGAGTGCCTGCATGTATCAGCCGTGTGCCGTCCAGTCAAACGGGTCTTGCTGGAGTACGGCGTCAATGTCCAAGTCAAGCGCCACACCGACAGAATCCGGAAAACTACCCGCCATGGCACGCTCATTCATGTGCGCCTCTTTTGCACGCGCGCGCCAGGCTGCCAAGTGAATAACGCCAGCCAACGGTTCGTAGACATTGTTCTCAAACGGGGCGTACTGGTGCTCCAGTGCGTCAACCATCGGCTGCGGAAAATTCCACATGCGGGCAAAACCGGCGCCTACGTTGCCGTAGCAATAACCCAATTCCCTTCGCTCAGCCTTGGCGCGGCGCATATCAAGTGCCGGGGTTTCCTTGTCCAGCAAAGCCATCTCTTCAGGCATGGCCAGATGCATGGCCAGTTCGCCCACGGCGTGGATCAACCCGCAAGTAAACGCGGCTTGCTGGTTTTGCCGCACCAACCCGGCCAGCGCACGCGACACCTTGGCCACGTTGAGGCTGTATTCCCAGAACTGGTGCAGTTTGATACCCGGCACTGCCTTGGGCGAGGTGACGCTGGCCGCCGCCTGGGCCATGGAATTTACGTCGGACAACTTGAGTAGGGCCAGCGCCTCAGACACGCTGCTGATCTTGCCCGACAAGTTAAAAGCACTGGAGTTGGCAAGTTGCAGCAAAAGTGTGGTCAGCGCCGGGTCTGTGCTGATGAGCCGAGTGACTTTGCTCAGGTCAATCTCGGTGCGATTCAATTCGGTCAGCAGCAGCGCCACCACCTTGGGGATGCTGGGAAGATTGAACTGCCGCTCCAGCAACGCACTGAGTTTCATGAAATACCGTCTCCAAAGTCAACCGAACCACATCCACACGCCGCTGGGCGGCGGCTGGCCAAAAGATTTCATTATGGCGCGGTTGGGCGCGAGGTTGACTTCGGGTTCAGGAGAAGAACTCAACGCGCCCATCATCCAGATCGTAACGGCCGGCCAGCACTTTGACCTTCCCCTTCTTGATCAGGTCCGCCACCATAGGGCTCTTGGTTGCAATTTTGGCGGCAGTCCACTTGGCACTTTCGCGAACCGCATTGTCCACAAAGTCACCCGGCTTGCCCATGACGGATTTGGCTGCGGGGACGATGGCGTCGACCATCGGGCGGATGGAAGCCGGGAACTTGGTCTTCTTTTCGAGAACCTCACACGCGGCAGCCACGGCCCCGCAGCGCTCGTGCCCCAGCACAATGATCAGCGGCACGCCCAATACGCCCGAGCCGTATTCAATGGTGCCCATGGTGGCGGTGTCGACCATGTTGCCGGCGTTGCGGGCAACGAACAATTCACCCAGTCCCAATCCCCCAAACAACAATTCGGGGGGTACCCGGCTGTCGGCACAAGAAACAATGGTTGCCCAGGGTGCCTGACTCTTGGCGACCTTGTCGCGTTGCGCCCCAAGGAGTGCAGCGCACAGTTCCGGCCCTTTGACATACTTCTCATTGCCAGCCTTGAGCTTTGCCAGCGCCTCATCGGCGGTCATGGTCGTCGTCGTTCCCCCGGCAGCAAATACAGGGCCAGCAGACAGAGCCAATCCGGC
>CAJBVC010000938.1 GCA_903958915.1 uncultured beta proteobacterium | reverse complement strand
CAACATTGAAAGTCAGGTTGGAATTATGCGCTGCATTCTTGACGAAGTTCGAAGCTCCGCTGTCTCGCAGGCGATCCATTGCATCGTCATGCTGACCAACCGGTTGGTTTCCAAGCATCAGGCATTCGTTGACGACACCAAATGAAACCGCATAACAGCCAGTCATTGCATCTGTGAAAGGGCGCAACGTATCGGCCACGCTAGATTTGACAATTCTCCTTGTTCTGGACGAGATCTGCGATTTCCATTAACCTATGCGTTTTCTAAGGGGTTGTATGCCATGAACATGGACGATGCCGAAGCGGACCACTGGCGCTCGTTGGATGCCTGAACGACATTTCGCATGGCTACGCATCGATTCGGTCTACTTCGCAAGTGTCCGAAAACCGGCTGCTGTTCTTCACTGTATGTAGGCATGTTTGGATGATTGGCACAAACTCTTTATCCCCAAAATGGACGTACTCTGGGTTTGGACATGAGGCCCTTGGTATGGTTGCGAAAGCACGTTGTACTATTCTGTCACTTAACACGATGATTCGATTATGAAAATTCAACTTACCGTTAATCAGATAGCTCGCGATTGCGAAGTGTTAGCAAACACACCTTTGGTGGACTTCCTGCGCGATGACCTCAACCTAACGGGTACCAAACGGGGTTGCGGTACCGGGACGTGCGGGGCCTGTACGGTGCTGGTTGACGGAAAGACCATCAAGAGCTGTCAGATGCACGCAGTGGAAGCGGCGGATAGCTCAATCACCACCATTGAAGGTTTGGCCAGTGGCGAATTGCATCCCGTTCAGACTGCTTTGTGGGAGCACTTTGCGGTTCAAAATGGGTTTTCGACTCCCGGCACAATTATGGCGGCTGTCGAACTGTTGAGCCGTAACCCGGACCCCACAGTGGAGGAAATACGGGAGTGGCTGCATGGAAATCTCTCGCGTGACACCGGCTATCAACAGGTGATTCAAGCGATCAAGGCGGCCGCGGATCAGATCAACGGGCGTTCTGCACCAACATCTCCAGCGCAAGCGGCATCCGGCGCCATTGGAGATGCCGCAAAGACTCGAAATACCAAGGACTTGCTTACGGGGGAGGCGCGATTTATAGCCGACATGAAGATGCCAGGCATGGTCCATGCTGCGATACTTCAGAGCCCACATGGCCATGCAGTGATCCGGAGCATAGATACTTCGTTGGCCGAAAAAATGCCAGGCGTGATCAGGGTCTTTACGGCAAAAGACACTGAGCAAGTGATGCCAATGCCGGTTATTTGGATTCCACCATACGAGAAGAGTAACTTTTTGCCTCACCCGTCGGGTATCGTTCCTGGATCTCATCGGGTCTTTGCAACAGACAGGGTTCGCTTTGTCGGTGATCAGTTAGCTGCGGTGGTGGCAGAGACTCGTGAGCAGGCCTATGCCGCTTTGGAGAAGATACGGGTAGATCTCGAGCCGCTTGAAATCGTTCTGGATGCAGAACGAGCACTTCAAGACGATGCGCCTCAGCTACATGAAACCGCGCCAAACAATCGCCTGATTCACACCGTTTTTGGTGACAAGGCGGCAACACAGGCAGCAATTTCTGGGGCCGAAGTTGTTGTTGAGCAGCGAATCTACAACCAGCGCATGATGCATAACACGATGGAGGTACGTGGTGCTCTGGCAACCTACGATAAGCTGTCCGATCAATACACGCTGTGGGCAAACACCCAGATACCTTATCCCCATCGCTTACTGATTTCGGCTTACGTTCTGGGGGTTCCGTACAACCACATGCGTGTGATCGTTCCAACCATGGGTGAGAGCAATGGGTGTAAGGGCAATCTGTATCCTGATACACCCTTGGTGCTGTGGATGGCCAAACAGATTGGGCGTCCTGTCAAGTGGGTCGATAGTCGAGAAGGCTTCGCTCGCAGCACTGCGCAGTCGCGGGATCAGATCCAGTACGGAACTTTGGCGGGTACGAAGGATGGAAGAATCACCGCCTTGATGTGTCGAGCCTTCAGCAACGTGGGTGCCTATCCGGTCATTAACGCGCCGGGTCAGCCTCTGCCGTTGATAGGAAAAAGCATCACCGGAGCGTATGTAGTTCCCCATGCCTGTTATGAAGTCGATGTTGTCTACACCAATAAGGTGCCTACAGCACCTATGCGGGGTTCTGGCCGAGCCGAAGCCATCTTCTTCATTGAACGCATGATTGAAATCTATGCAAAACGAATTGGTATGGATCCTGCCGAGGTTCGGCGCATCAACATGGTTAAGCCGGATCAGTTTCCATTTGAGAATGGTTTGGGCTGGATATACGATTCGGGAAATTACCAGAACCTACTAGATACCGCTTTGGAGAGAGCGGGCTACCCCAATTTGCCGGCAATGAAGCAAGAAGCCTCGCAGCGCGGAAAGTGGTTGGGCCTTGGCATTGGTTCCTACGTTGCGGTGGCTGGCGTTGGAAACTCAGCCAAGATGGGCGCAGAGGGACTGATGAGTGGAACGTGGGGCAGTGCGTATATTCACGTTGCACCGACCGGCGAGGTGGCTATCACGACTGGCGCACAGCCTCATGGGCAATCCCAGGATACTTCGTTTGTTCAAATTGCAGCACAGGTCCTGCAAATACCGATGGAGTACGTTGTACTCAAGCATTCAGACACTTCGGGTCCGCTCTACTATGGGCAGGCAAGTTATGGCAGCCGTTCATTAAGCGTGGAGGGCGCTGCCGTGGAGAAGGCCTGTCACGCCATCATTGAGAAGGCGCGCGCCATGGCGGCCCATCTGTTCAAGATGCCAATCGACCTCATCGATTACTCCCAAGGGCGCTTGATCGGACGTCCTGCGCCCGAGCAAGCGGTGATGACCTTGCAGCAGATTGCATTGATGCTATGGATGGGCTGGGATTTGCCAGAAGGCCTCGACCCGGGACTTGAAGCCCGTTCCTTCTTTGATCCCAAGAATTTCAATTTCCCGTTTGGAACACACATTGCAGTGGTGGAAATCGACAAGGAAACCTTTCATATCGACCTCAAGCGCTATATTTCAGCAAATGATTTCGGAGTGGTGGTCAACCCGGGCGTGGTGGATGGGCAGACGCTTGGAAATGTGGCGCTTGGTGTGGGCCAGGCCCTGGGCGAGGAGGCTCGCTATGATCCTCAAACCGGTATGGTACTCACCACGGACTTTGACAACTACAGCGTCACACGCGCTGGTTGGCTGCCAGAAATTGAACTCATTCGGACTGAAACTCCCTCACCATCGAACCCATTGGGTGCCAAAGGCGCAGGCGACGTTAGCAACCCGGCGGTGGCTCCTGCCGTTGTCAATGCGGTGTGCAATGCCTTGGCAGAGTTTGGTGTCGAGCACATGGACATGCCCATAACGCCCGAAAAGATCTGGGCGATCGTACATTCTTCTCAACCTAACGCAGCGTGAAGTCATCATGCAAACTCAAATGGACTATCAAGCACCTTCCACCATCGATGCTGCGCTTCAGCTCATAGACGACCAGGGGTATCAGTTACTCGGGCTCGGAAGCTCGGCGCTTCGTTCAACCGATATCAAACCCAAAGACCACAAGCTAGTTAGTTTGCGAAAAGTTGACGGGCTTGCAGCGGTTCAGGTTGCATCTGGTTCGCTGCAAATCGGTGCGACTGCGACCTTTGATGATCTGCTTCGCAGCGGACTATTGGGGCATTACCCTGCCTTGGAGCAAGCCTTGCGAGCGACTCCTGAGCCACATCAACGCAACACCTGCACTTTGGGGGGCGCCGTGCATGACGGAGGCGCTTGCTTTGCACCAGTTCTCGCGGCTTTAGTGGCTTATGACGCAACTGCCCAATTGGTGAGTCGTAAAGGAAGTTCCAGTCGGACTTTTGAATTGCTGGGTAGCGGAGGGACGCAACAACAGGTGGCTTCTGGTACCTTGCTCTCGAAGGTTGTAGTATCTGCTGCAGGTCTGCCCGTGTCGGCCTATGTCGCGTTGGATCCTATTGCAGGGCGCAGACCATTTCAAGGAATAGCAGTTGGCCTAAACGCTTCTGGTGGAGTAGTTCAGACGATCCGCTTGGTGCTGGCAGGCTTCAGTGGGTACCCCATACGGCTGAGCGCTGTAGAGGCGTCGCTCACTGGTTCAGAGCTCACGGTGGAGCAGATTGAGCAGGCATGCGGGAAGATCGACGAATCGGCATTGCAATCGTCGACGCACTCGTCAGCCTATCATCTTCACCTTGTACGAGCGCTCATTCGCAAAGCGATGCTCCCATTGGTTGGCTCAGGGCAGGGGACTGCTGCCTAGGCACACTTTTCGAACCTGCGTATTCGCTGACTGATCTCGGGAATGGAAAGTATTGATGTTGCGGTCGCGCGCTGTTTGCGCGACTGGCGTAGCGCCAACAAGAGCGCGATATTGGTCACCGTCGTTCGAACCTGGGGCTCATCTCCCAGACCGATAGGCTCCATCATGGCGCTTGCCGCGGATGGTACGGTGGTTGGCTCAGTGTCTGGCGGTTGCATTGAAGATGACCTGATTGCCCGATTCATGCGTCCTAAAGCCGACGGAGGGTTGCCGCCTGAAGGCCAGAGCAACGCACTGTATTTTCCAGACCGCCCGCCTGAGCTCATCAAGTACGGAGTTACTGCCGATGAAGCCCACCGCTTTGGACTACCCTGTGGGGGAACCATCGAGTTGCTGGTGGAGTACAACCCCGATTCCCAGGCGCTCATCGCGTTGGTTGCGTTGATTGAGAAGGGTAGGCTCGTACAACGCAATGTCCGCCTCGATGACGGTGATGTGCAATTGACCGATGGAACGGGATGTACGGCGATCGGAATTGTTGGCGACGAAGTTGTCAATGTTTTTGGTCCGCAATACCGAATGCTCATCATCGGAGCAGGGCACCTTGCCGAATGCCTTTCGACGATGGCCGTGTTTTGTGGGTTTGACGTTGTTGTCTGCGATCCGCGCGAAGAGTACCGTGGGAGTTGGGCCGTACCACGGGTAGAGATCACCAGCGCCATGCCGGACGACATGGTTTTAGCAATTAAGCCTGATGGCCGTACTTGTGTTGTGGCACTTACGCACGATCCTAAGCTTGATGATTTAGCACTGATGGAGGCATTGAAGTCGGATGCCTTTTATGTCGGTGCAATCGGTTCGCGGCTCAATAATCAAATGCGCCGAGAACGTTTGGTTGAGCATTTTGGGCATAGCCTGGCTGAGGTGGGACGCCTACGCGGACCGGTAGGAGTTTACATAGGGAGCAAGACACCTCCGGAGATTGCCGTAAGCATCATGGCTGAAATTCTTGCTTACAAGAATGCAATAGAGTTGCCTAGTTCGCTGAATATCTCGTCGTCCAAAGCTAAGCAGGAGACGATGACCGACGATCAGAGGATGTTGATTTGCGGACTTGGTGACTCGCAATACTCCTGAAACCGGCGAGACATTGCTCACCGGTTCAGCCTACATCCAATTACCTGTTACGTTAATTTATACCAACAGCCGTGCCGATCCATACTGCGTGAAGTCCAACGGAAATAGGATATAGGAGCCGCACTGGCAAGGTGGGGGGTATTTGCCTAACCCAGGATACCTTGCCAGGCGGCTGTGTCACCTAGGTCTGGCAGGCTATCCCAACAAACCAAGTTGCAGCATCAGGAGAAATGAATCAAACGGAAACCAGGTCACTTCAACCAACTGACCAGCAGAATTCATGCGAACTAGCATGTTGTAGTGAAAATCGATCACATTTTTGTTGGCTTTGATCGGAGGGTTGGTCAGATCAGCCAGGAACGGACCTTTGAAGGAAAAATGGATTTCGACAAAATCGCCGTTACCGAAGGTGTGGTAAATCGTATGTATCGCAGTTGGGAAGGCGGTTTCCGTTTCGCGAAACTTGTCGATCATTGCCTGTCTGCCGATGATTTTCTGGGTCGGCGCAAACGAAAACGAGTTCCCCGTAAATTCAGGCGCCAGCAACGGCAGGTTGGCGTCGAAATCCTTCGCATCGTTATTGGCAATCACTTTGAGAACGGTCGCAATATTGCTCTCGACGGAAGGCTTTGCTGCTACCGTAATCGTTGCCGCTTGGCTGCTGAGCTTCCCATCATTGACTACCAATGTGGCCACATAGTTGCCCACAGCATCAGCAGTAAAGGTCGGCTTTGCAGAAGTTGCAGCACTGAGCTTCGCGGCGCTGCCGCTTGGCTTGGTCGAGAGCGTCCATTGGTAGGTTAGCGGGTCTCCATTGGCATCGAAACTGCCACTACCATCCAAAGTCACTACACTCAAGGCAGAAACTGTCTGGCTGGCTCCGGCGTTTGTTACCGGCGCGACGTTGGGTGAATCACCACCTCCGCAAGCACTTAGCAAAGCTGCTAGGCAAAGCCCATAGGTAAACTGGGAAAGTCTCATGAGTCACTCCTTTAACAACATATCGTGATGGTCTTACTCTTATCAAAACCTGCTAGCCACCAAAGCAGATCACCATACCAAAACACTGCACCATAACACCATCTGAAATCTCGGCCTCGTACTCGTCCATACGAAAGCGGTCACAAAAACTGGATTTCAAATATTTACGAACAGATTGGTTTTAGTTGACTAAAACTCCCAAACGCATTCGTGGTCATACCTGCCAAAGACTCTCACGAAAGATTCGTAACGATGACTCGGATAGTCCTGAGATGTGATCAAAATGTGTGGACCATCAAGATCGACGACTCGTTGGCAACATTGCCCCAGCCTAGACCAGCAGTACCATTGCCGGACTTCCCGCTCGCCAGCGCAGCGCCCAACAGCTGAACATCGGCCTCATACTGGCTGTAACCACTATGTACCCAAGCGGCGTAACGTGCAAGTATGCTGGTTCTCTTGCTAAACGCATAAGAGGCACCGAAGCTATAGCTGTTGCCGGTCCCTTGGTAGGGTAGAGCGAGAAACCTTCCACCAAAAAACGCGGACGTGTCGGGCGCGTCAGCAGTCCGGCTGGTTGCAACGGCGGCTCCCAGGGTGAGAGGACCAACCGGAGCCACAACCGATAACTTGGCGTCCACTTGGCGTATTCCGTTATGCAGCTCTGCGTATTGGTAGCCTAATCCCACTTTGCCAATGCCAAAATCGTAAGCCCCTTGCAGATTGATTGCCCAATCTTTGGTGCCGTAGATAGCCGGGCAATCATAGTAAGTACAAGGCCCAGACTTGCCGTTGTCATACTTGCGATAGGCTCCCAAGACTGTGAGAGGTCCACCGCCATAGTAGGCGACCAGGGTGCTTGTTCTCATCGCTGAGCTACCAGCAGCACCATTGCCCGCGCCTAATACACCCGAAGGCTCACCATGGTCGAACGTGACGTATACCGGCCCTACGGGAACGGTATAGCTGATGTTCTCACTCGAGCTCTTGGATTCATGGAGCTTGCCATCCATATCGATCACTGGGGCGCCCAAATTGGCAACGCCTGCAAAGTAATCTCCGCTCTCGGAAGTGCTGAGCTTTATCTGTCCGAAGGACATATTGGTATAGGTGAGGCTTGCATCACGCCCCGTTATCTGCCCGTTGGATCCAGAACGGTAAGGCTGTCGAGTGGATTCACCACTGCGGTCCAAACCCGCCACACCAAGTTTAGCCTCAACAAACTGGCCACTTCCCAAGTCTTCCTTGACGGTAAAGAACAGCTCTGATTTGTCAACCCCAAGGCCACTGGACTTTACAGAAGCGGCATTTCCCGCCGTGGTAGCAACGTATCCAAATGCAAACCTGCCCGTTACGCTGACCTGCGCAGATGCTGCGCCCGATATGGCCATTACACACAACCCGATAAGTGTTTTTTTCATAATCAATACCCTGAAGAACCGACCCTAAATTCAAAAGCAATTTTGTCACTCAAGTGGAGGCGGAGCCTCTTCATCGCAGTAACCTTGGTTCAACTCAAATATGTTCCCCTCGGGGTCTGCGAGCCAACACACCCTCATCCCAGGAATAAACTGTCCCATGTCCAGCGGGCCAAGCATGATCTTGGCATCGTCACCTAGCTCTTGGATTTTTTCGTCCAGATTGTCAACTTGGAAGCACACGTGCCGGTAGCCTGGAAACCCATAACCGTCCTTTTCTGGTTTTGGAATCGGCGACGTCTCAGTCGTCTTAAAAATCTCGTAGGAGAGATTCCCAGACTTAATCACAACAACTTGATCAGGACCAGGCGCATAAACCCTTGCACGTGAGAAGCCAAAATATTTTGTATAGAACTTCTCAATCAGAATTGGATCGCTACAAGTCAACCCTACATGTGAAAATACAGCTGTAGCCATGAATGTTTCCTGCAATGAATAGCGTTACGCGAGACTGCCATCAGGATGTTGAACCATCCCAGCGAAGTGGATAGCTATCTTCCCATCACGCAGCACCCAGCTATCTGCAAAACGCATACGTGCCTCCCCATCCTTGGTTTGCATGGTAATTTGCTCTGTAATCATAAGAGTTTGTGGGCTGTCGGTCTCGGCCCAGAAAATGATCTCAGTATCCAAACCATCAATTCCCAAAATGCCCTGCATGTGCTCTCGTAACTGTTCACGTCCTTTATAAATAATGGGCGTTTTCATAAAGCTGCTGATCAGCAGCGCATCGTCTGTGTATTGGTTAAGTAATGACTCAATGTCTTTGTTCAAAATACACTGAATATGCTCTCTGTACATCTTCCCCAATGTTGAATCAGGTACAATTTTCATTTTCTTACTCTCAATAAATTGTTACTGTTACTGAACTTCGTAGCAGAT
>CAJBVC010000937.1 GCA_903958915.1 uncultured beta proteobacterium | reverse complement strand
GGTTGCTCCTGACATTTAGAGTAGTCAATGCTGCGGCCATCCAGGCGCGGGGGCGTACCGGTTTTTAGCCGGGCTTGGGGCAACTTCAATTCCTTGAGCCGTGCACTGAGTGACACGGCCGGCGGATCCCCAGCCCGACCGGCGGCGTAGTTGTTCAGCCCCACATGGATTTTTCCATCCAGAAACGTACCTGCAGTCAGCACCACCGCCCGGGCCCTGAACTGAATACCCACCTGCGTCACCGCACCCACCACACGCTCGCCCTCCACCATCAAGTCGTCCACCGCCTGCTGGAAAAGCCACAAGTTGGGCTGATTCTCCAGCGTACGCCGCACCGCCGCCTTGTACAAAATGCGATCCGCCTGTGCGCGGGTGGCGCGCACGGCTGGCCCCTTGCTGGAGTTGAGGGTGCGAAACTGAATGCCGGCCTCGTCAGTAGCGAGGGCCATGATGCCGCCCAGCGCATCCACCTCTTTTACAAGGTGCCCCTTGCCAATGCCGCCAATCGACGGGTTGCAACTCATCTGACCCAGGGTTTCAATATTGTGGGTGAGCAGCACGGTCTTGCAACCCATGCGCGCGGCCGCCAACGCCGCCTCGGTGCCAGCATGGCCGCCGCCTACAACGATGACGTCGAATTCTTCGGGATACAACATGGTGTTTGTTTCGGGAGCAACGCAAGACACGTGCGCCATTGGGGTGGGGTGCCGATTTTACTGGCTGCCTGGTTTTTCGGCATGGTTTAGGGCTGCACTCCTTCTGGATCAGGCGGACTGGGTACTCTGCGCCGTTCGTGTCCCCCGGGCCGTGAGGGCCCTCCTCCTTGACCTCACCGCGCAGAGTACCCAGCCCACCTGATCCCGCGCGAGGTGTGGGTACGATCAGATCAAACACACAGACTCCAGCATCGGGGCTTGGGTGGGCACCACAGTGAGGTCAAGGAGGAGGGCCCTCACGGCCCGGGGGACACGAACAGTGGTGCCCACCCATGCCTCGATGCGGGCGAAAGAAAACGTCCCTTCCCTAGCTTGCACGCCAAGACCTGGCACCCCGATTTAGCGACAATACGCACATGACCAAACTCCTCGTATTTGCCGGTAGCACCAGGGCGCACTCATTCAACCGCCAACTCGCCGCACAAGCAGCAGCCATCGCCCAGGAATCCGGGGTGCAGGTTACGCACCTGGAGTTGTCCACACTGGACATCCCGCTGTACAACGCCGACCTGGAAGCCAAAGGCACACCGGCCGACGTGATCCGTCTGAAAGAGATCATGGATGCGCACCCGGCCTGGATCATCTGCTCGCCGGAGTACAACGGCAGCTACACCGGCCTTTTGAAAAACACCCTCGACTGGGCTTCC
Source organism: uncultured beta proteobacterium (assembly GCA_903958915.1). Classification (GTDB taxonomy): domain Bacteria; phylum Pseudomonadota; class Gammaproteobacteria; order Burkholderiales; family Burkholderiaceae_C; genus Allorhodoferax. Next base: position 1,945 of record CAJBVC010000937.1, on the reverse strand, counting down.
AGCCCGGTGAAGGGTCATCCGATCTGGGGCAGTGGCAGCAAACCTTTCGCCGGCAAGGTGGTTGGCATCATGAGCGCCTCCAACGGATCCCTGGGAGGTTTGCGCTCACTCTCGCATCTCACCCCGTTGTTGCTCAATCTGCACTGCTGGGTTTGCCCGCAGCAGTACGCGCTCAGTCGCGCTGCCGAGGCATTTGACGCAGAGGGACAACTCAAGAATGAAGCCGCAAAGGTACAAGTGCGCAAGGTGGTAACCCAGACACTGTGGGCCGCCCAGCGCCTCGCCGCCTGAAATCTGATGTCAGCACTGCACATCCACGAGTGGACTAGCCTCTCGAATATCCCTCGGGACTTACCCTGATTTGTCTGTTTTTGGACAGGCGCCGGTGGTTTCGCGGAGTAGAGTGCGCGCACCGCGACACTGCGACAGAAGCTTCCAGGAAACCATGAACATCCCCTCCCTCCAAGACAAGGTCAGCCCCGAAGAATGGAATTTGCGTGTGGATCTTGCGGCGGCGTACCGGTTGGTGGCCTTATACGGCTGGAGCGATCTGGTCTTCACGCATATCAGCGCACGCATCCCGGGCCCGGAGCACCATTTCCTGATCAACCCCTATGGACTGATGTTTGACGAGATCACTGCCAGCAGCCTGGTAAAGGTAGACCAGCAGTGCAACAAACTCAATGAGTCGCCGTTCCCTGTCAACCCGGCGGGCTTCACGATTCATAGCTGTATCCATCAGATACGTGACGACGCTGCCTGCGTCCTGCACACGCACAGCCGTGCCGGCGTGGCGGTCAGTGCGCAAAAATGTGGCGTATTGCCCATCAGCCAGCAATCCACCTTTGTCATCCCGCAACTCGCCTACCACGATTACGAAGGTGTCGCCCTGCGTGATGACGAGCGTCCCCGCCTGCAAACAGACCTGGGCACGAGGAACTTCCTGATGCTGCGCAACCACGGCCTGCTCACCATCGGTAGCAGCATTGCCGAAGCCTTCCTCTCGATGTATACCTTTGAATCCGCCTGCCGCATCCAGATCGACGCGCAGGCAGGTGGAGAACTGATTTACGTCAACCCAAAAATCATGGAAAACATGCCCATGGTTCTCAAGGTGGTTACCGCCGGTCAGGGCGCGCAGTTGGCGTGGCCGGCATTGCTACGCAAGCTCGATCGAACCGACCCCAGCTACAAAAACTAACGAAAGACCGACACCATGTCCGCCCTTCCCCTGCACACAGCCACACCCATTGATGTTGTACGCCAAGACCTAGAAGCCACACTGCAACTGCAACGCGCTGCCTACCTGGCACACCCCAACCCCAGCTTTGCCGAGCGCAAAGCCGATCTGCTCAAACTGCAAGCCTTCGTCACCGAGCACCGTGAAGCCATCGTGGCGGCCATCAACGCCGACTATGGACACCGCTCACGCCATGAATCACTTTTTGCGGAAATCTTCAGCGTGGTGGATGGCGTCAACCACACACTCAAACACCTCAAGTCGTGGATGAAGCCGCAACGTCGCCATGTCGACCTGAAGAACTTCTTCGGTGCCTCCAACCGCCTCATACCGCAACCGCTGGGTGTGGTGGGGGCGATCATTCCCTGGAATTTTCCGATCTGGACCGCTTTCAATGGTCTCATCTGCACCTTTGCTGCGGGCAACCGCTCCATGGTCAAGATGTCGGAAAACTCGCGCAACATCTGCGCCCTGCTGATGGAAAAAATCCCGGCCTATTTCCCCCGCGACAAACTGGCCTTCTTTGATGAGACTGGCGGCGTGGGCATCGAATTCTCCAAACTCAAGTTCGACCACATCATCTTTACCGGCTCCAGCCAGACCGGCCGCTCGGTGATGGCCGCCGCTGCTGCCAACCTGTGCCCGGTAACCCTGGAACTCGGCGGCAAGGCCCCCGCCATCCTGTGTGACGATTACCCGCTGCGC
>CAJBVC010000936.1 GCA_903958915.1 uncultured beta proteobacterium | reverse complement strand
CCCCGAGGAAACCCCACCGTTGGCCTAGCGCGGTCCCGCCTAGAATCGGTCCAAACAATCAGGAGATTTTGGCCATGAGCATGCATCTGTGGCGCGCCACGCCGCTGCTGGCCCTATTTGTCGCACTGGTGGCGTGCCTGCCCCGCCCGTTGGCAGCGCAGGAATACTTCGAGCAGTATGGGCTGTCGCCCCAGTCCAGCGCGCTGGACCTGGGCGGGCAGCCGCTTGGCTATCCATCGGGCGTGATCAGTGCGGTGATGCAGCGTGACCGGATACTGCAGAAAGCCCTCGACGGTTTGGGGCACCCGTTGAAAGTACATGCCTTCAGGCGTGGCGCCGACATGGTGGGCCTGCTCGCTGCGCAGCGACTGGAGGCGGGGCTGCTGGGCGACATGCCGACCCTGTTGGCCGCAGCAAGCCGAAGCGTGCTGGTGGTAGGTCTGGTCAAACAAACCTCCACTTCCATTGTTGCGGCCGGAGTGACGCAGGTCGTGGGACTCAAATCCAAGCGCATCGGGTACGTGCCGGTATCCAGCGCGCACAGCACCTTGCTGCAGGGGTTGGCATCGGTCAGCTTGGGCGAGACTGACGTCACATTGGTGCCGCTGGGTGTGGACGATATGCCGCAGGCTTTGCTGCGCGGCGAGATCGATGCGTTTTCAGCCTGGGAACCGGCGCCGTCCCTGGCACTGGCCCAGGGCGACAAGAACCGGATCATCTACCGGGGCCTGACCACCGACTACTTTGTCATCAGCCGCGATTTTGAACAGCGCCGCCCCGAGGTCGCACGGGTGCTGGTGGCCGGCTTTGTGCGTGCCATTGAATGGATGCGTCAGTCACAAATAAACCTGCAGCTTGCTGCCCAATGGGTCCTTGCGGACGGGCAGGCATTGACCGGCAAGGCTTCTGCCGCTACGGCGGCGCAAATTGTGTTTATTGCCCGGCGGGACTTGCTGGGAGTTCCATCGGCACCGGTGATTGTGCGCTCTGCGTCGGGGACTGCGCCGCTGAAGAACGAGTATGAGTTCCTGGAGCGTCTCAACAAGATTCAGGCGCCGGCTAAGTGGGAGAACGTGGCAGATGCATTTTTGTACGATGGGTTGCGCCGCGTGCTGGCCGATCCCCGCAAGTACCAGCTGCGCGTCTTCGACTACCAAGGATGAGCCCTCCCGCCACCAGCCTGTCGATCGCCAAGCGCATTGCCCTGAGCTTTGCCGCCATGGTGGCGACCGCCATGGTCTGCATATTTTTGCTGTGGTACTACGGTTTGCCCCAATGGGGCGTGGCGGGCGCCATCGACCAGAAGCTCGCGCACTCGGCACGTATTCTGGAGCAGACCGCCGGACACCAGCGCGACGTGATCAAGATGCTGCTGGAAGAGCGCCGTGGCGCAGTGCTGGCGATTGCCGAAAATCAGCTGATCACGCGCAAGATGGCGCAGCGCGCGGGTGACATTCAGCCCGACGTTCAGCGCGTGTTCGACCGCACCCAGCGCGCCTATCCGGACGCCATCAAGCTCATGCGCGTTATGGATGCCACCTCACGCGTCATTCGGGGTTCGAGCCGCAGTGACGAAGTGGGCGCTGCGCTGCAGGATTCAGCCCTGCTCGATCGGGCATCCCAGCCGGGGGTCACGGAACTGGTCGAGGAGGTTGCGGACGGCGGTGTTGCGCTGATTTTGATTGCGCGCCAGATGGCGTTGGTTGAGTCCGATGGCAGCGAGCGCCTTCTGGGAATCGTGCTGGTGTACCTGGACGCAGCCCAACTGGCCAGCAGCGGGATACATACCGAGCGCGAAGGCATGGCATTGCCGGTGGCGTCGTTGGTGTTCGGCTCCCAAGGGCAGGTTCTTTCGCGCTTTAGTGCCCCGGATCGCAACGACAATTTGTTTCGCAGAGACAACCGTTTGGTCAACGGGTTTGAAGGCACGCAACTGATTGACGCGGGCGACGACGGTGAGTATCTGACGGTATTTCGCCATGTGCCCCTGGGCGCTGGTCGCGGTTGGACGCTGGTGCATTACCAGAACAAGGCCGAAGCCTTGCAGGGTCTCAATGAAAGTGTCGAGGTGGTGGCGCTGATCGCCTTGCTACTGTCAGGCCTGGCGATTCTGGTGATTGCTTTGGCAGCCCGTCAACTGACCCTGCCTTTGAAGCGTCTTGCCAATTCGGCCACGGCGTTCGGAGAGGGTGACCTCAGTGCGCGCGCCCCCCCGCAACCGACTGCCAGCCAGGAGGTGCTGGAGTTGTCGCACGCTTTCAATGCCATGGCCGAAAGCGTGGAGAAAAACCAGCTGATGCTCGAAGCCCAGGTGCAGGAGCGCACCGTGGCATTGGTCCGGCAACGTGACACGGCCCAGCGCTACCTGGACATTGCTCGTGTCATGCTGATCGCCCTCGACGCACGCGGCTACATCACCCTGGTGAACCGCAAGGCTGAAGAGGTGCTGGGTTACACCGAGCAGGATCTGATGGGGCTTGACTGGATTGACAATTTCCTGCCGCCTGCGCATCGCAGTGCAGCACGGCTGGCGTTTGAAGCCATGATGGCGGGCAGCAGTGATGGCAAAGAGTACTTTGAGAACCACGTCATTGCTGCCGACGGGCAGGTGCGGGTGGTAGCGTGGAACAACACCATTTTGCGCGATGACCATGGCAAGCCTGTTGGAACGCTGTCGTCTGGCGAGGACATTACCGAACGCCAGCGCGCTGAAGGGCGGCTGAAACTCGCTGCCAGTGTCTTCACACATGCGCGCGAGGGCATCACCATTACCGATGCGCGTGGCTCCATCATCGAAGTGAATGACACCTTCAGCCGCGTCACCGGCTACACCCGCGAGGAAGCGATTGGGCAGAATCCCCGCCTGCTGCAGTCGGGCCGCCATGGGGCTGACTTTTATTCGCAGATGTGGGAGGAGCTCAAT
>CAJBVC010000935.1 GCA_903958915.1 uncultured beta proteobacterium | reverse complement strand
CTTCAGCGCCCGTGGATAGTGCGTAACCAGCTATGTTTTTCAGAGCACTTCAGAGCCCGCCACCGCCACAGCCGGTTTTCAGGTAGTCACTGATGATGGTCAGCTGCTGGGTCATGGTTTGACGGGTCCACGCCGGGCCGTGCGCATAGTCCTTCAGCACGTGGTACTCAACCGGTTTGCCCGCGGCCTTGGCACGGTCGACAAACAGGTCTGACTGCGTCAGTGGGACGGTTTGGTCCCGATCGCCGTGGTAGACCATGATGGGGATCTTGATTTTGTCGGCTTGCTCCAGAGGATTCAAACCGCGAATTGTGGACTCCTGCGCATCTTTGAAATAGGGATTTGTATAGCTGCGCGCTGTGATTCGCTTTATGTCCGATACCCCGGCGCCAGCAATGGCGCACTTGTACAAATCGTTGGGTCGCACAGCGGCCGCAAACGCCGCATATCCGCCGTACGAAAATCCAAACATCGCCATTCTGCCCGGGTCAGCCAGCTTTTGGCTAACCAGCCACTTGGCGCCGTCGTCCTTGTCGTCCTGCATTTTCTGACCCCACTCACCGTCACCGGCAAGCCACAGGGTGCGCCCCCAATCCGCAGAGCCGCGAAACTGCGGTTGCAACACCACCCGGCATTGGGTCACCAGCAAAGGGACCCAGCCGGACCCGTCGAAATTCATGGTGTCGCGGCCCCAGGGGCCGCCGTGCGGGTGTACCACAGCGGCATACGGCCCCGGGCCGCACAGTTTTTCGTTGGGCACAGTCAGGTAAGCCGGAATGTTGAGCCCGTCACGCGCCGGGTAATAGACGAAACGCGCGGCTCCCAAAGCGGCCCTGTCGATGGCGGGGTACCCTTTGGCCAGCAACTGCAAATTCTGCTTTTTCAGCAGGTAATGCTCGGTAGGGTAGGTGAGGCCACTAACTTGGAACAAGTAGGTTGGCGCCTCACCTGGAATACGCCGCACCAATTGCACAGACACGCCGTCCAATTCGCGCACTTCGGCTTGACTCGAACCCGATACGGCCATGATTTTCTGGTTAATTTGCCTGATACCTAGCGCCTGCGCCATGCCTTGAATCACCGCTTCAATATCTGGCTTTTCCCAGTGAGTGTCCGAACCAAACAGACCTGCGTAGACGAATCCATCAAAACCATCCGGCCCTGGCGTACCATCATCGTTGTCCAAGCTGCGCACGCCCACGGCATCGAAGAACTTGTGTTCAAACAACTTGGAAACGGTTTTCTTCTCAACAACGTCGTACTCGTAAATGGCCGAGAACTCCTGTCCCACATTGCTCTGGATGATGGCGATATTGGGCTTCCCGCCTGGCGCAATGACATCAACCACATCGCGGTCTTTAACGTAACTGCGAAAGTGCTCTTCCCAATCACCCTTTGCCGAACGAAAGTCGATGGCGACGAACGCTCCTCTTCCATCCGTGCCTCCACGCGACTTAGCCCAAGGTACACCCGCATCGTTGACCCGCACGCTGCTATCGTTTTCGCCCAGCCGCATCAGGCGGGTGGACGCACCCGTTCGTACGTTGTAACGGAACACGTCCCGGGTGTCGCCTCGGGAGTCGCTTTCCAGCACGATGTGGTCTGGGTCGGTCGGCATGCGGCTCAAGACTGCAGGGTTGGCGAGCGCCGCCTGGACCTTTGCATCTGAGGTCCGGGCGATTTCAACGGATGCCATGGGCTCAATCCAGTTTTTCCCTTCCAGATCTGTGAACAATAGTTTGCTAATGAATGTCTTCACCAGCCGATCACCACGGTAGTCGTAGGGCTGACTCAGATTCACCACCAACATGTCATTTTTCAAGAATGATGCACTGCTGATCAGCATATTCTTCGCACCGATCACAGTCGGCTTGGCCGACAGATCGGCCAGTTTCCAAACCACGATGTTGCGCATGTCCCCCGCGCTTTCAATGGCAAGCATGTGCTTGCCGTCGGGTGACACGCGGAACCCCGTCATGGACGGAAACTGCGCCAACTGTTCCATGGTCGGCACCCGAATGGTAGCGGGAGGCGCAACGGTTTGCGCCAAAGCCTGGCCCGCAAACAAGCACGAAAGTGCCACGCAGATTCCGACACCACCAAATGATGAAGCCAAATTTTTCACGATCATTTCCTAAATAAAATAGGCCCTGACAACTTGGTTGCCAGGGCCTTTGGGGACGCAGATTAGAACGACATCGACACGTTCAGGAAGAACCGGCGGCCCATGTAGTCATAGCCGCTGTACAGCGGAGCGTTGCCAACCCGGTTGTAGCCAGCTTGGGCAGAAATCACCGGGGGCTTCGTGTCGGCCAGGTTGCGAACGCCAAACGTGGCACTCCACTTGCCAACCGTGTCCTTGTACTGGATGGACGCTGAATGCAGGAAGTAGCTGGGGGTGTCGAGCTTGTAGGTGCTAGTCGCTGCATCTTCCTCAAGGTACTCGTAGCTCGAGGTTGCACCAACCCACTCCAGGCCATAGTAGTAGTTCCAGGCTTTTACGGTGTAGTTGACATCCAGGGCGCCCGACCACGCGGGGTTCGCAATCGTGCCGTTGAAATCGTCCATTGGGTCGTTGGCAAACAACTTGTTCGATTGTTCGTCGTACTTGGTGAGCGACAAGTTCGTGCGCAGACGGCCGGTGCCTACATCGTTCGTATAGCGCGCAGTGATGTCATATCCACGAACCACGTCGGTCGCCAGGTTGATGAAGCCGTTCGTAACCGTGAGTGCATTGGTCGTTGCGTTGCGTGGCGAAACGAGGCGGCAGAAACTGCCACCGGCGCGGAAGGCCGTGTCGTCATAGCAGCGGTTCAGGATTGAAACACCACCTATGCTGGCAACACCGTTGTCAACCTTGATGTCAAAGCGGTCAACCGCCAGATTCAGATCGCCCCAGCCAGTCGCCAATGCGGGCTGGAAAATGACGCCAAAGGATTTGTTCTCAGAAGTTTCTGCCTTCAGGCCAGCCTCACGTCCGCCAACACCAATGATCGCGATGCTTTGGTTGGCGTTGAAGCCGGCCGGAAGCCCTTCGCTTTGGCAATTCTTGGAGCGCACGGTACCGGCGTTGGTGGGTGAATCCCAGTTGTTGCAGGGGTCGTTGGACTGGCTGGAGAAGCCAGACGTAGCGCCCAAAAACTGCTCATAAAGTGCGGGCGCGCGGTAAGACGTGCCCTTGGTTCCCCGCAAAGTGACCGATTTCACCGGAGTCCACACCAATCCCGCCTTGTAGGTAGACGCAGCACCGTACGACTCGTAGTTGGACCAGCGGCCCGAGGCATTCAAGGTGAGCTCTTGAGCGCCCGGCAAATTCTTCAGCAAGGGGACTTCAATTTCACCGAATACGTCATTGGAGCGATCGCTACCCCGCGTAGGTGTGGAGGACGTAAAGTTAAACAGATTACCCGCGATGGAATCGGCTGAAGGTGTGTCGTCAATGCTGGACTTGCGGGTTTCGGCACCAAAGGCACCCTTCACTTTGCCGTAGGGCATCGAGAACAGCGGACCGGTAATTGAAGCTGTCAGCACATCTTCCTTGAACTTGGTCATGCCGGTAAACGGTTGCCAAACGTAGTTCACATAATCAGCAGGCAGTTGACCGCCAATCACTGCGGCGGTCAAAGCAGGTGCTGCAACACAGCCGTTGGCAGGGTTGACGCAGGCAAAACCGCTGCCACTAGCGACCACGTTGGAGCTTTGCGCAAGGCGATCTGTCAAGAAAGCATAGGATGTGTAAGAGCCACTGCTTTGGCTGCTGGTAATCGAAACGTCGTAATCCCAGCCTGTGTTTGCCAAAGCGCCGCGCAAACCTGCGGCGAGCCGGCTGAAGTCAACGGCCTGGCTGGATTGGTCGTTACCGAAACCGATGAAGGCGCGCACCCCGACGTTTTTACCGTTGGTGGTAGGTTGTGGCCCCAGGAATGCTGGGAGGGACTGGAGACTGGTGGGAATCAGCGGGCTGCCCTGTTGGTAGTCCAGCGAAAACTGGCGAAAGCCCGTTTGACTCGAATCCCGGCGATTCAGCAACACTTCGTAGTACAGCTCGGCATCACCCAGCATATGTAAATCTACGCCGCCTTGTGCATACAGGTTCTGGTTGCGCACTGGTGACAGCAGCGTGCGGTTCAGCGTGCGCGGATCAAACGTGTCACGAACGTTCAAGCTATTCGCACCACCACCAACACCTTCATAGCCCACCAAACCTGTGGTGATGGCGGCGTTGGGGCGCCAGCGGTTAAACGAAGTACCTACCGAGCCGGGGGCACCAACGCCCGTGCGACTGGCGGTGCCAAGAGTATTGATCGTCACACCATTGGAGCCGGTGCCGCTGATCGGGTAGCACTTGGGCTTGCCAGTGCTCGGATCCACAAAGTCAAAGCTGCCCCAATCCCCCACGACTCCGTCTTTGCTGGTGCGGCGGTAATCGGTGTTGCATTGGGTCCAGTCGCGTTGACCCAGCGTCAAACTTTCTTGCTGGTTAACCTGGTACGAGGCCAGGAAGCGCATGTTATCGGTGACTTTGCCGCCAGAAATGGAAAAGTTGTTTGCGGCGCCGCCACCATTCACGGGGCGCGATGTAGAGGCATCCACATTAAACGAGGTCAGGTTCTTCTTGGTGATGATGTTCACCACACCAGCCACCGCGTCCGATCCGTAAATCGACGAAGCCCCGTCCTTCAAGACCTCGATGCGGTCAATGATGGAGCTGGGCAGGGTATTCAAATCGGCTGCGCCGACCGAGCCACGCGTGCCAGACGGAGCCATGCGGCGACCGTTCAACAACACCAAGGAGCGCGTTGGAGCGAAGCCACGCAGGCCGATCGTGTTGGCGCCAGGGCCGCCATCGGTGACGAAACCGCCGTAGGCGTTGTTGATTTGGCCCTGTCCGCCGGTGACGGCTGTGCTTTGCAGCACTTGTGCAGTGGAGGTGAAGCCAGCCGAAACTGCATCTTCATTGCGGATGATGGTGACCGGTGCTGGTGTGCTGAAGGTATCGCGCTTGATACGCGAGCCTGACACGACAACCGCTTCGAGCTTCTGAGCGTTTTCTGCTGCGGGTTTGTTGGCGTCTGCTGTATCCGCGGCTACGGGAGCAGTTTGCGCAGCGGCCGACTGCAAAAAGACCAGCGCCATCACTGCCAGCGCAACAGGCTTGTAGATAGGTTTAAAGGTGGGAGTGTGTGTCATTTTTTGGTATTTTCATGAAGTTAAAAGTTAGCGTGCATAAGGAGAGGGTTGACCTACTGAATCTACCACCAAGCTTATGGTATGCATTGCAGGTTGTGGATTTATGATTTTTGTAGCAAATTGGCAACTCCCGCGGGGTCTAGCGGGGCAAAGTTATCCAGCCGCTGAAAGTCGGATATGGTTTCAACCAGCTGTTTCACGGCAAGGCGCTCGGGGTCGGTCAGATGCGGGTTCCAGCAGTCCATCAGCAGAATCATGCGGGTTGACGCGGAGCGGTTCCACTCTTCGTGCTGGTAAGTGTCGTCAAACATCATCAGTTCACCCTCCCTCCAGCAATGTTCGCCACCGTCGACGATGCGCAGCGCGCAATCGCTGGGCACCAGAAGCGGCAGATGCATCACCAGGCGAGTGTTGGTTACGCCGTAGTGCGGCATGATGTGGGAACCGGGCGACAACACCGAAAAGCAGATCTCTGGGGCCTGGTCGGCAATGCGACAGAGTTCGATCG
>CAJBVC010000934.1 GCA_903958915.1 uncultured beta proteobacterium | reverse complement strand
TGCCACCGACAGCACGGTGCCCGCGCTGATGACACTGACCTGCACCGCGGTGCCGACGGAAACCGCCACACCGCTGGCCACCTTGCCCGTCACTTCCACACTCACAGGCGCCGCATCGGAGGCACGTTCAAGCACATACACCGTACCCTTGACCGAGGTCTGAACCGCCTTGACCACCAGCACCGCGCCGCCGACCGATAGGGCAACCGGCACAGCAACCACCGCCCCTGCCACTGCACTGGTCGCCCCAACGACCGACGCTAGCGGCATCGCTGACACGGCGCTCAGGGCCGAGGCCTCACTTTGGGCATGGGCATGAAAAGGGGCAATGACGCTCGTCAATAGTGCGCAAGCAGCTATCAAAACAGAAGCAAGAGAGCGTTGCATGAAGTTCCTTGGTTGCGAAGGGAGATTCATTAGAACGCAAAGTGATGGCGCTGCGTTGACCTAATCACCTTCTCATGGCTTGGGCAGAATGACCTTGTCGATCACGTGAATCACGCCGTTGCTGGTGAGGACATCGGTGGCCACAATTTTGGCGCTGCGCGCACGTTGGTCGGTAATGGCCAGGCTGGAGTTGATCGTGAAGGTGTCGCCTTGCACGGTGGCAATAGCTGTTCCAACCGGTACATTGGCCTTGAGCACCCGACCAGCAACCACGTGGTAGGTCAACACTTTGGTGAGCAAGGCTTTGTCTGCCAACAAGGCAGCTTTGGACACCCCCAGCTCGGTCAACAGGGCTGCAAACGCGGCATTGGTAGGCGCAAACACCGTGAAGGGACCGGTTCCCGACAGCGTGCCCTGCAAGTTGGCCGCCACAACCGCTTCCACCAAAATGCTGAAGTCCGGCAATGACTGTGCAGTGGCCACGATGTTTTTGTTGGCAGGCAAAATAACTTTGTCAATGACGTGCACCACACCATTGGACGCGAAAACATCGGTCGCTGCGATCGTCGCTGTGCGGTTGCGCCCGTCGGTGATCTTCAAAGCGCCGGTCACCGCATCGATCTTGAAAATGCCGCCTTGCACGGTAGTGATTGCCTTGCCGACCTGTACGTCGGCTTTGGCGACTGCGCCGGCGAGTACGTGGTAGGTCAGAACCGTTGTCAACAGTTCTTTGTCTGCAAGCAATTGCGCCTTGGTAACACCAAGTTCTGTCAAAAGGGATGCGAAGGCCGCGTTGGTGGGGGCAAACACGGTATACGGTCCCGGTGCTTTCAGGGTATTGACCAAGCCTGCCGCGCTGACGGCTTCCACCAATATGGAGAGGTCTGGGTTGTTTTGGGCGAGTTCGACGACATCGGGGTCACTGGAGCCACCACCGCAGCCAGCAGCGAAAGCGGCAACCAGCAGGGCGCCGAGCATGAGTTTGAGTTTGCGAAGCATCGTAATCTCCTGAGTAAGAACGAAACGTTGAAGAATTTGGAACCCATGCACGAGACAATGAACTATATAAGTTAAATAGTTACTGAGTAGTCATATGCATACTGAATGGTACAATAAATGATCTGACAAGTTCAATTCCATGCTGGTTTCGGGGGCTTTAGCCGCAGATATGTATTCGTTGCCTGCATTGATCGGACGCTTTCACCCACGCGGTGCTACACGCGCTTTGCCGGCGTTGCCGGTTTGCCCCGACTAGCGCCGCGCCGGCCATGCGCCACAGGAACAGCGAAAATCACCAACAGTCAACACAAGGAGACCTCACATGCCAGACGACGAACGCTGCTGCGGTACCGGTACCTGCATCATTGATGCACAAGGCCATTGCTGGTGCGGTCAGCAGTGGGATGGCAAAAAAATGTGCCGCCCGGTAACCGGCGCGACAACGCATACGGCAACAGTCAGCAAAAGCAATACCGCAGAAACCAGCGATGCACCGTTGAAGGTGGTCGCGTGAATGCGCTGCAACTGAACACCGATGTTTCGCAGCGCTGTGTAGTGGCTTCGAATGAATTGCCCTGGAGCGACTCTCCCTCACCCATGGTGCAGCGCCGCCTGCTCGAACGCAATGGCGGCGAGGTGGCGCGTGCCACCTCGGTGGTGCGTTACGCGCCAGGTGCCCGGTTCGATGCCCATTCCCACGAGTTAGGCGAAGAGTTATTGGTGCTGGAAGGTACCCTGAACGATGAATTGGGTGACTATGGCCCCGGTACCTACCTCAAAAACCCTGCGGGCTCCTCGCACGCACCGTTTTCACACAGTGGCTGCACGCTGTTTGTCAAACTGCGCTATCTGGACCCGCAAGACCACCAACGGGTGATGGTGCCAACGCGGCAAGCTGCATGGCGTCAGGGTCTGGTGACCGGTCTGACGGTGCTGCCGTTATGGGGATTTGGCACGACCAATACCGCCATGGTGCGGTGGGCGCCCGGCACCTACTTCAACCCGCACCGGCACTATGGCGGAGAAGAAATATTTGTTGTGGAAGGGGTGTTCTCGGACGAACATGGCAACTACCCGGAAGGCAGTTGGATACGTAGCCCGCACCTGAGCCATCACCAGCCATTCAGCCGGGAAGGTTGCCTGATTCTGGTCAAAACCGGGCACTTGGGCTAAAGGGCAGCCTTCTCAAATGCTCCAAGAGCCCCGCGTTGGGCTCCGGCCGCTGCACTAGCGCTCGCCCGTCTGCAGCCGCCACAGGGCTGCATAACCACCAGCGCGCGCCAGCAACTCGTCGTGGGTTCCGCTTTCCACAATGCGCCCGCCTTCGAGCAGGTGGATGCAATCGGCCTGGCGCACGGTGGAGAGGCGGTGCGCGATAACAAGGGTGGTGCGGTTGCGACTCACCACGTCGAGTGAGCGCTGGATGGCGGCCTCGGTCTCGTTGTCCACCGCGCTGGTGGCTTCGTCCAGAATCAGGATCGGCGGGTTTTTGAGGATGGCGCGTGCCAGTGCCAGGCGCTGGCGCTGGCCGCCGGAGAGCTTTTGCCCGCGCTCGCCAATGCAGGTGGCAAAGCCCAGCGGCAATTTGTCGATGAACTCCATGCACTCCGCCGCTTGCGCTGCCTGGGCTATCTGCGCCTCCGTAGCACCTGTCGCACCGTAGGCGATGTTGTCGGCCACGGTGCCGTCGGTCAGAAAGGTGTCTTGCGACACGTAACCGATGGCGCGGCGCAGATCCTGCAGGTTCAAGCTGGCAATGTCTTTGCCATCGAGCAGGATGCGGCCGTGCTGCGGCTCGTAAAAACGCAGCAGCAGCTTGACCAGTGTCGACTTTCCTGAGCCGGTGGTGCCCACAAACGCGGTGGTCTTGCCCGCAGGGAGCAGCAGGTTCATCGGGTGCAGCGTCGGCGTGTCAGCATCGGCATCGTAGGCAAATTGCACGCCTTCGAGCGTCAGGGTTCCCTGCACTCCAGATGCCGGGAAGTGCTCGCCCTCGTAGGGGATCGCGATCGGTGTGTCGAGCAGGCGCATGGACCGGTCAATGGCCGCCATCGAGCGCTGGTACATGTCGGCCACGTCCGCCAGACCGGTCATGGGCCATAGCAGGCGCTGCGTCAGAAACACCAGCACCGAGTAGGCACCCACCGCCAGTTCCCCGTGCAGGGTCAGCCAGCCGCCATAGAGCAGCGTGGCCGTAAAGCCGCTGAGGATGGCAATGCGGATGACCGGGGTGATGGCGGCGCTCAGGCGAATGGCGCTGGCATTGGCCTGGCGGTAGCCGTTGCTGGCCTGGGCGATGTGGTCGGCCTCCATGCCTTCGGTGGCAAAGGCCTTGATGGTGGCCAGCCCCAGCAGGTTGTTGTTAAGACGGGCGCTGACATCGCCGGCGGCCTCTCGCACGGTGGCGTAGCGCGGCGCCAGGCGTTGCTGGAACCAGAAGGTGCCAAACAGAATCAGCGGTACCGGCAGCAACGCAATCACCGCAATGCCCGGCTGCAGCGAGAAGAACACGGCGCTGATCATGATGGACGAGCACAACACCTGAATGATCTGGTTGGCGCCGCCGTTGAGAAAGCGCTCCATCTGGTT
>CAJBVC010000933.1 GCA_903958915.1 uncultured beta proteobacterium | reverse complement strand
GAGCGTGTTGCCAAGGCGCTGAACAAGCTCGGCGTGCCATCTGCCAAAGACGTCACCGCGCTGATCGATCGCATTGAAGAGCTCAACAAGACGGTGCAGAAACTGTCTGCCAAAGCACCCGCACCCAAGGCAACCCCGGCCCCGGTAACGGCACCCAAGGCCAAGCCTGAAGCACCAAAAGCGGCAGCCAAGCCCGCTGCAAAGAAAGCCCCTGCCAAACGTGCTGCGGCACCGAAGACACCAAAGGCAGTTGCTGCTGCCGCGAACGGCACAAAAAGCTGATGTTGGCTCGCTCTATCTGACACCAAAAAGGCGCTGAGGCGCCTTTTTTTGCTTTTTGGATTTGCGTCTTCCCGTCGTCACAGCAAGCCTTGCTGCGTTGCAACAAAAACAACCGTACGCGCCCTCTACACTTTGACCTATGACTGCAAGCAAAAATAGTGCTCCCAAAATCGCATTGGCCCTGGCCGGTGGTGGTCCTTTGGGTGCCATCTACGAAGTGGGTGCCATGTGTGCCCTGGAAGAGTCGCTCAATGGCCTGGACTTCACCCGGCTGCACCATTACGTAGGGGTGTCGGCAGGTGGATTTATTGTGGCGTCGCTTGCCAACGGCATGACGCCACGGGAGTTGTGTGCCTCGTTCATTGAGAACGACGCCACGCCCTCCGAGACATTTGATCCATCGTGGCTGATGGAGCCGGCGTACGGCGAATTTGCACGCAGGGGCGTCATGCTGCCGCGCTTGTTGTTCTCGGCACTGTGGCATCTGACTTTTGGGCGAAAATCCATTTTGAGCGCGTTGGAACATTTGAGCCCTGGCCTGCCGACCGGCGTGTTTTCCAACGAACCGGTGAACACCCAGTTGGCACGACTCTTCAGCCGTGATGGGCGGACCAACGACTTTCGCAAGCTCAAAGCCAAACTCACCTTGGTTGCCACCAATCTGGACAGTGCCGAGCCAGCGCCCTTTGGTCGCCCGGGCTGGGACCATATTCCTATTTCACAGGCGGTACAGGCCAGTTCGGCGTTGCCGGGTTTGTTTCCTCCGGTGGAGATTGATGGTCAGTTTTATGTGGATGGGGCCCTGAAGAAAACGATGCACGCCTCCGTGGCACTGGAAGAGGACGGGGTGGACCTGCTCATCTGTTTGAACCCGCTGGTGCCGTTTGATGCCACGGCACCGCAGTTTGCCAAGGTGATGCAGCGCGGACTTCCAGCTGAGAAGCGCACCATTCCGAGGATTGTGGATGGTGGGTTGCCGGCCGTGCTGAGCCAGACTTTTCGCTCGATGATCCATTCGCGCATGGAGTTGGGCATGAAGCATTACAGCCATGCCTACCCCCATACCGATATTGTTTTGTTTGAGCCCGACCATCGTGACCCCGAGTTGTACCTCGCGAACACCTTCAGTTATGCCCAACGCCGTCGTCTGGCCGAACACGCTTACCAGCAAACACGCCAGTTGCTGCGCTCACGTAAAACCGGCTTGTCCGCCAAACTGGCTCGCCACGGGATCAGCCTGAACCATGAGGCACTGGATGACCATAGACGCCACCTGTCGGCGCCACTAAAGGCGCCCACTCGCGTGGGACGTGCCATTGCTACGTTGCAGGAAGTGATGGATGATCTGACCGATACCGTGGCTGCAGCCCATCGCAAGCTCGCACATTGAGGATCCCACATGGTCAAAAAAGCCCCTCGCCGCACCGCTGAACGTATTCTGGAGGTCACGCTGGAGCTGTTCAACCGCTTTGGTGAACCCAATGTGTCGACCACGCTGATCTCAGCCGAGCTTGGCATCAGCCCGGGTAATCTGTACTACCACTATCCGGCCAAGGACGAGTTGATCAACTCCCTGTTTGACCGCTACGAGAAATCGCTCAACGAGTTGCTCAACGCCAGCGACGGCGTGCGCGATGTGGAGGACGCCTGGTTTTTCCTGCACACGCTGTTCGAGCTGATCTGGCAGTACCGTTTCCTGTACCGCGACCTTAACGATCTGCTCAGCAAGAACCGCCGGCTGGAAACGCATTTTCAGGGCGTGCTGAAGAACAAGACCCGTTCCGTCAAGGCGCTGCTCGACAGCATGAACCGTAGTGCTGCTCTGTCGATGGATACCCGGGAGCTGGAACCCACCGCAACGAGCATGGTGGTTGTGCTGACCTATTGGTTAAGTTACGAGTATGTTCGCGACCCGCGCAACGCCCTGGAGCCCGCAAGCGCCCAAGCCGCGCTGTTGCGGGGGGCCCAGCATGTGCTCAATCTGCTCATGCCTTACCTCGAAGACGGGCAGCGGGCCCATTTGCTGAGTCTGGCAGGTGCATACACTGCACGGCAGGTGGCTTAAACTCGGACTTTAAGAAATTGCCGACGCACCGCTATGGGGCGTAACAGGCAGTCACCGATTTTCTCAGGAGACATACGTTATGGCCCGATGGACCGCCTTTGAGCACGCTGGCGCGTACGCGTTTGACGCGGTGCGGCTCAAACGCCACTGGAAGCGGCTCCACAACGGAGATCAGGAACCCCTGCCCAAGGAGGCCAAGGTGCTGGAAGCATGGGTGCTGTTTCACAGCGGTGAGTTTGAAAAAGCGACCGACGCCGGGCTGAAACTGGGAAGTGCCGGAACCGTGGTGGCCAATAAGGCGACCTGTATCTATGCGAACTACCTGGAACCCAAGGAGAAGGCGCGGCTGGAGCTTTTCATGCAGGTCGCCCAGCGTGCGTCCGAGCAGTCCAATGCGGAGCCAACCAACGCCAATGCCTTTTATTGGCATGCCTACGCGCTTGGACGCTATAGCCAGGGCATCAGTGTGGCCAAGGCATTGGCCCAAGGCATCGGTGGCAAAGTCAAGTCCGCGCTGGAGACGACGATTCGCTTGCAACCGCTGCATGCCGATGCCCATATTGCGCTTGGATCTTTCCACGCGGAAGTCATTGACAAGGTGGGTGCACTGATTGGCGCCATGACCTATGGGGCCAAGAAGGAAACCAGCCTGACCCATTTTCAGCGGGCATTGGAGCTGACACCCGATTCCATCATTGCCAGAATCGAGTACGCAAATGCGCTGGTGATGCTCGAAGGCGACAGGCGAGTTGACGACGCCACGCGGCTGTACGAACAAGCGGCGACAACCAAATCCCTGGACGCCATGCAGCGCCTCGATGTGGAACTGGCCAAGCTTGAATTGGCAGACTAGCCCTACCCCCGCAGGCGCGAAGGCTATTCACCCCAGGGCAACATGAGCGTGACCAAAGACAGTTTGGCAAATTCCGGCTCAAACTGGTCAATGATGTGCTGTGGGTCCGGGCACAACGTGGCGTCAGACACCACACCAAACTGCACACCGCCACCATAGCTGAGAATCGACACGCCCAGCCCTACGGTGCCGCTTTGGGGCACCCAGAACAGGGATTCTTCGATGGTGCTGCCGCAAATGGTGAGTTTTTCACGCGGCCCCGGTACATTGGTCATGACCGCCGTGGTCTTTTTGGAAAAAAGACCGAGCATGGCTTCCTGCACCGGTTTGACCATCAGACCCGCCACCGCCAGCAAGCCGAACGCCAGTAACGGCTGCATGCTGCCTTTGAGACCCTGCATGCGCTTGCGCACTTCGTACACCCGTTCCACCGGGTTTTCCAAGCCGATGGGCAGTACCAGCGGCGCCAGGCCAAACTGGTTTCCGAGTTGGTAAGCTTTGTCCATGGCGCGCAAATTGACCGGCACCATGGCGCGTATTTCCTTACCCGTCACATCGTCGCCACGCTGGCGCAGGTACTGGCCAATCGCCCCGGCCACGCTGCTCAATAGCACGTCGTTGACCGAGCAGTTGAGCGCCTTGCCAACCGCCTTCACCTCGTCCAGAGGAATGGGTCGGCACCATGCCACGCGCTTGGAGCGCCCAGGCAGGCCCTTGAGTCGGGTGGGAGAGTCATCCGGCATGAGCGCCAGCGCCGCCAGGTCACTCACCGCATGCATTGCCAGCCGGGTCAGGTCCACCGACCCGTGCACGCCCTGCTCCATCCCTTTTTGCGGGTCCATCAGCAGGCCCAGTGAGCGCACTGCACCTTCTCCGGCTGCGCCGAGCGCCTTGACGGTCATGTTGGTCAGCGGTTTGAGGATCGCATCGGCAAGCCACTCTTCCGCGCCCGCCAGGCCCTCGCTGTGCACATCCCTGGGCTCCCGGATAGGCGGCGGTGCGCCCCCGTCGACCAACGACTGGGTGACCGATATCAATGCGATGCCATCGGCGATGCAGTGGTGAATGCGCACCATCAGGGCCGAGCCACCGTGGTAGTTCTCAACCAGATGAAACTGCCACAAAGGGTGCGCCCGGTCCAGAGGTTCCATCGTGAGGGCTGCCAGGCGCTCCTGCAACGCGGCCTGCTCCTGACCACTGGGGTGTCTGGGTAACTTTTCCGTCACCAGGTGGCGCTGCACATCGAAATCAGGGTCGCGCACCCAGGTCGCCCCAGCGGAATCTTCCACGGCGCATTGCAGAAATCGCGGGTACTTCAGAAGACGCTCCTCGATGCGCTGGCGCAAGTCGGTGTAGCGGATGCCGGGACGGATCACCCACACGCCCACGATCATCATCAGGTTCGACTCGGAGTCCATGCGCAGCCATGCGGTATCGACCTTGGTCATGCGCTCGCCATGCAACCCCAAAGACCCCGCAACCGCGTCAGCAACGTTCTTTTGCACCATGTGCACGGCCTGACTCGCGCGCTCCATCAGATCCGGTGGTGCCAGGGGTTTTGCGGCCTGGCTCGCAGGTTTTTTTGTTGGAATTCGGGTCACCATGGGGTCTCCGGGTGCTATGGGTAGGTTTTGCCCTATTTTGCAATCAAAAACGCAACGTAAGATAGAGTCTGGACATTCACCGGAGAAACCCATGGCCACAATGAAATCCAAGTTTGAAGCAGCAGTCGCGAATTCCAAGAGTCTGACTGAGCGCCCGGACAACGCCACTTTGCTCAAAATCTATGCGCTGTACAAGCAAGCCACGACCGGTGACAACACCGAGAAAAAGCCTGGCTTTGTGGATATGGTGGGCCGTGCCAAGTGGGACGCATGGAATGGCCTCAAGGGGACATCGGTCGACGACGCCATGAAGCAGTACGTTGCGCTGATTGAATCCCTAAGCTAATAATGGCTGTAGCGCTTGCCGGTCAAGCGCAAGCCGCTATGAAAAATATAGCGCGTCGCTACTTTTTCTTCGGTGTAGCTTTTTTCGCAGGTGCCTTTGGGGCGAGCAAGTCGTCCAGATTTTTCACGATCTCGGCCTCGATGCGGTCTTTGAAGGCTCCCAGCAAGAATCCGAGCTTGGCGTCCAGGTTGAAATGGTCGGCAGTGACTAACAGCGTACCATTCACACCTGAGCGGGTGAAGCGCACGACGTCTTCGGCAACTCCTTCCTCGTAAGTGCATTCCATCCCGAAGTCGCTTTCAACCTGTTCGGCCCAAGCGAAGGCAATTTTTCGGGCTGCTTTCAACCCCAGCGAATGATCGCGTCGAATGTGTAAATTAGCCATTACGGACCTCCTGCCCCATGCTGTACAAATTCAAGTCTAAAGCCACTGGCGATCTCATCATGCTCGAGCCCAATGGTCGCCAGATTCTCAGGATCGTGGGAAAGGATGATACGGATTCGCTTGCCAAAGGCATCTTGTTGCCTGCGGATATCCCTGCCGCCCTGATGGCTCTGGAAGCCGCAATTCGAGAAGATGATGAGCGGCAGCAACAACGCAGTCGGGAAGCCACTGCACACAACGAAGAATCTGCACACGCCGAGCGTATCTCCTTGCGCCAGCGCGCCGCGCCATTCATCGAGGTGCTTAAACGCTGCCTGAAGGAAGACCACGAATTGGTTTGGGGCGTCTGACTAACCGTCAGCCCACCAGTCAGTCGGCGTAAACGCCGGCGGCCTTGATAACGGGGCTCCATCTGGCAATTTCAGCAGCTACAAACTTCTTGTGCTCATCCACGTCCAATCGCTTGCCCGTCACGACGATGGCACCGAGTCCCTCCTGCTTTTTGATGAAGTCGGCATCCTTCAAGGCCGCTTTCAAAGCGCTATTGAGTTTCACCACAACCTCGGTGGGGGTCCCTTTGGGCGCATACAAGCCCTGCCAGACCACGACTTCAAAGCCCTTGAGCCCAGCATCGCTCAGGGTGGGTAAATCCTTCAAAGCGGCGGTGGTGAGGGGTTTGGCGGTCGTCACCCCATAACCAATGACTTTTCCCGCTTCGATGTGCGAAGAGGTGTTGGTGGTCTGGTCGCACATCAAGTCAATCTGCCCGCCTATCAGGTCGGTCATGGCCGGTGCCGTTCCCTTGTAGGGCACGGTCGTCATGTCGGCCTGCAGGGCATTTTGAATCAGCAGTCCGCACAGGTGCGAAGCCGATCCCACACCGGCATTTCCGAGATTGACCTTGCCTTTGTTCTGGCCGATCCAGGCGGTCAAATCCTTGAAGTTTTTCGCCGGCAACGTGGGCCGTCCGATCAGTGTCATCGGAACGTCGCTGACCATGCCAAGGTACTCAAAATCACTTTCGACCTTGAACGGGATATTGCGTACCAGGGTGGGCATAGTCGCCATGCCGATATGGTGCAGCAGCAAGGTATGTCCATCCGGCGCAGCCTTGGCCACTTTGTTGGCGCCGATGGATCCACCCGCACCTGCAACGTTGTCCACCACCACAGTCACACCGCCTAAAGGTTTACGCAGGGCTTCCGCCAAATCACGTGCAGACCGGTCCGTGGGTCCACCTGCGGCGAAGGGCACCACGATGGTGATGGTTTTGGATGGAAAGGTTTGGGCATGGGCATGCACCACGGCAAGAAGACCCACAGAAATCAAGGCCAGCTTTTTCATGCTTCACTCCAAGGTAGATAGTTCAAACGTCTTCCAAGCGCAAGGCAGGACACCCACTCGGGCGGCAATCTTACTTGTAACTGCGCGCGTCTTCAATAACTTTGCCATCATTGGGCAAGCTGCCAGGCGTCACCAGCTCGACTTGCCCACGCAATTTGGTCACATCACGAATGGCATCTCCAATACGGCTGGCCAATGCGTCCGACGCGGTGCTCGTCTCCACCTGCAAGGTCATGACGTCGTTGGCCATTTCGCCAGTAACCACCAGGCGCGCCCGGGCCACCTCGGTGAAACGTTTGACAATGGCATCGACCTGCTTGGCATGCACAAACATGCCGCGGATCTTGGTGGTCTGGTCTGCGCGCCCCATCCAGCCTTTGATGCGGGCGTTAGTTCGGCCCGTTGGGCACGGCCCCGGCAAGACTGCCGACAAATCTCCGGTACCAAAACGAATCAGCGGATAAATGGGGTTGAGGGAAGTGACCACCAGTTCACCCACCTCGCCCGCGGCCACCGGATCGCCCGTGCCGGGACGCACTATCTCGACGATGACGCCCTCGTCAAGAACCAATCCCTCGCGTGCCGCCGTTTCGTAGGCAATGAGTCCCAGATCGGCCGTGGCGTAGCACTGGTAGCCGTCAATTCCATGGGCGGTAAACCAGTCACGCAAGCTCGGGGGAAAGGCTTCGCCACCAAACATTGCTTTTTTGACGCTGGGTAATGGCACGCCAATCTCTGCTGCTTTTTCGACAATGATCTTCAGAAAACTGGGGGTACCAATGTAGCCCGCAGGTCGCAAATCACGCATCGCGTGCACCTGCTGCTCGGTTTGCCCGGTTCCACCCGGAAACACACTGCAGCCCATGGCATGTGCGCCGGTTTCCATCATGGAGCCAGCCGGCACAAAGTGGTAGCTGAAGCTGTTGTGAATCAGGTCGCCCGCGCGAAATCCGGCGGCGAAGATGGCGCGCGCCATGCGCCAGTAATCGCGGGCAGTGCCTTCGGGCTCGTAGATAGGCCCCGGGCTGGCAAACAGCCGCGGCATGGACGCACCGTAACCGGCCGTGCTGAAACCACCAAATACGTCTGCGCCTGCGCCCTGCTCCCGCACAGCCTGCTGGCGCTCCTGCAGTTCATTCTTGCGCGTCACCGGTAGCCTCGCAAGTGCCTCGCGGCTATTGACACCCGCTGCGTCGACCCCCTGCAAAATCTGCGCAAATGCCACGCTCTTGGCTTGCGCATGCGCCACCTGCACCGGCAATGCCGCCATCAAGGCAGCTTCACGCTCGGAAGGAGACCGGGTCTCCATTTGGTCAAAAAAATTACTCACGAAGGCGTACTCCTCATTGAGGCGGCCATGCGCAGCATGCCGCTGTTCCAGGAATACCGTGGAACCGGCTTAGCCGGGCCACCGGTATTGCCCCCTGCAAGGGGGAAAGCGTAGCGACACGCAGTGCGCGAAGCCGGGGGGTGTTTCATGCAAGCCAGCGCTTGCGCCGTTTGTAGCTCTTGACGTCCTTGAAGCTCTTGCGCTCGCCACCGCCCATGCCAAGGTAGAACTCCTTCACGTCTTCATTGGTGCGCAGGTAGTCGGCCGCACCATCCATCACCACGCGGCCAGATTCCATGATGTAACCGTAGTCTGCGTACTTGAGTGCCATATTGGTGTTCTGCTCGGCCAGCAGAAAGGTCACCTTCTCCTTGACATTGAGGTCTTTGACGATCTCGAACACTTCTTCCACAATCTGCGGCGCCAGCCCCATGGAGGGCTCATCCAGCAACACCATGCTGGGGTTGGCCATCAGCGCGCGCCCGATGGCGCACATCTGCTGCTCACCGCCCGATGTATAGGCAGCCTGGCTGGTGCGCCGGGTTTTCAGGCGCGGGAAGTAGTTGTAGACCTTCTCCAGGTTCGCGGCGACTTCGACCTTGCTCTTGCGGGTGTAGCCCCCGGTGAGCAGGTTCTCCTCGATGGTCAGGTGGGCAAAGCAGTGCCGCCCCTCCATTACCTGCACCACCCCACGCTGCACCAGATCGGCCGGTGACAGGTTTTCGATGCGCTCTCCCCGCAACTCGATCGAGCCCTTGGTGACCTCTCCACGCTCACCGGCCAGCAAATTGGAAACCGCCCGCAATGTGGTGGTCTTGCCCGCTCCATTGCCGCCCAGAATGGCGACAATGCCACCCTCGGGTACCTGCAGTGACACGCCCTTGAGCACCAGAATCACGTGGTTGTAAATGACCTCAATGCCATTCACGTTGAGAACAATATTCTTGGGTTCCATGTCTTGTTCCGGGTATTGCTTAATTGCTATCCAATTAGTAGCTGCTTACGCAGTGCGCACGGGCGCTGAAGGCTCTTTTCTCATCAAACTTTTCTCTTCAAACATCTCTTACTCCCCACTCCCCCAAACCCCCTCGCCCCGCTGGGCGAGGGGGAGCCCAACAGCCACATTTGACCGCGCGCTGCGAGTCGCGCTTCTATGGCTCGCACAACCCTGGTCCATCGGTACTCCAAGATGCTCGTGCCGTAGAACCTTCACCTAAAGCCAACAACCAAATGGGCTGTTAAGGGCTCCCCCTCGCCTGGCGAGGCGAGGGGGTTGGGGGGAGTGGTGAGTTATGAGTTAAAAAGAATCAGGATTGGCAATCTTCAGGCGTCCGCGGCGTCAGCTTCTTGTCGGCAGCGTACTTGGCAGCTGTGGTCTTGACCAGGGGCTTGAGAACCTGCTCATCAGCCTGCAGCCAGTCCGACGAGAACGCCCACTTCTTACCATCCCACGTATGCACGCGTGCCCAGTTGGAACCCATGTGGTCGGCGCACGAGGTGCTGACGGGCCGCATCACGCCGGCAAAGCCCAGGGCGTCAAGTTTCTTCTGGTCGAGCGCGAGGTTTTCGTAGCCCCAGCGCGCTTGCTCGCCACTCATCCACTTGCCCTTGCCAAAGCGCTCCTGGGCGCGACGCACGCCTTCCACCGCCAGCATGGAACTCACGACGCCGCGCATGTACAGCACTTGTCCGACCTCGTCTTTAGGTCCAGTTCCCTGACCCTTGTCATGCACCGCGGCCAGAATCTCCTTGACCACCTTGGAGTCGGGTTCGGCACCGTGCTGGAAGGCCGCGGCGTTGTAGCCCTTGGCGCCTTCACCCACGTCCTTGACATCAGGCTCGGCCCCCGACCACCAGACGCCATACATTTTTTCACGCGGGTAGCCGGTGGCTTGGGCCTCTTTCAGCGCGGTCGAATTCATCACGCCCCAACCCCATAGCAGCACATAGTCAGGCTTGGCCTGACGGACCTGCAGCCAGGTCGCCTTTTGGTCCACCCCCGGTGCTGTGACCGGCAACAATTGCAAGTTGAAGCCATGCATCGCAGCACGTTCCTGCAACAGGGGAATGGGCTCTTTGCCGTAGGGTGAGTCGTGGTACACAAGGGTGATCTTCTTGCCCTTGAGCTTGTCCAGCCCTCCTTCATTCTTGCCGATGTTTTGCACCAAAATGTCGGCTGCCAGCCAGTAGGTTCCTACCAGGGGAAAGTTCCACTTGAAGACCGTTCCGTCCTGGCTTTCGCTGCGACCATACCCGGCCGTGATGATGGAAATCTTGTCGCCTGGCGCCTTTTCAGTCAGGGCAAAGGTCGCGCCTGTCGAGAGTGACTGGAACATGGTTGCTCCGCCATTCTTGCCTTTCAACCTTTCATAGCACTCCACGCTGCGGGCCGTGTCGTAGCCGGTTTCGCACTCTTCATAGCTGATCTTCATGCCATTGATACCGCCGCGTGCGTTGGTGAGTTTGATGTAATCAACAAAGCCGTTGGCCCACGGCACGCCATTGGGTGCATAGGCTCCGGTGCGGTAGGAGAGCACCGGAAAGAACTGCTCCTTGGCTTGCGCGAATGCGCTAGCCCCCACGGCGGCCAGCGCACTGGCCAGAACGATGTTTCGAAGTTTCACGAAAGTCTCCTAAAGTTCGGCATTGGTATGCCTGTGGTTAATGAACAAACAACGCGACGAAAAAGACAAATCTCAATGGGGAAACGGCCATAGCCGCAGCTTCTGCTTGGACAGCGCCCACAACTTGGCCAAACCGTGGGGTTCCACGATCAGGAACCACACAATCAAGGCGCCAAAAATGATCAGCTCAGAGTGCGATATCCCGGCGGTGGAAATCTCCACGCCCACCACGCCGCCCAACAGCGGCAGAAACTGGTTCAGGAAGATGGGCAGGATGACAATGAAACCGGCTCCGAAAAAGCTACCCATGATGGAACCCATGCCACCAATGATGACCATGAACAACAAGCGAAAAGACATGTCCACCGAAAATGCGGCAGGCTCCCAGGCGCCCAGATAAACAAAGCCCCACAGCGCGCCAGCGACACCGATGATGAACGAACTGATGGCAAATGCGCTGAGCTTGGCGTACATCGGGCGAATGCCAATCACGGCGGCGGCCACGTCCATATCGCGAATGGCCATCCACTCCCGGCCCACCGCTCCTCGCACCAGGTTTTTTGCTGCCAGCGCCAATACCACCAGAATGCTCAGGCACAGCAGGTACTTGGAAATCGGGCTCTCGATGGGCATTCCCAGCACTTGCAAATTGTTCACCGACACCGAGCCCGAGGGCGCATCATTGGTAAACCACTTGATGCGCAAGAACATCCAGTCGGCAAAGAACTGCGCTGCCAGTGTGGCTACCGCCAGATATAGCCCTTTGACACGCAAACTGGGCAGG
>CAJBVC010000932.1 GCA_903958915.1 uncultured beta proteobacterium | reverse complement strand
GGTGCGTAACGCCGTTCGTGTCCCCCGCCCGCTTCGCGGGCTCCTCCTTGACCTCACCGCGTCACGCACCCACCCTTCCCGGCTCAAGCGGATTGGTATTCCTAGGTGAATACCAACACCGCCCGAACAGCTGGAGTACGGGTTGCTGCAAAGCGTACGTCACGGAGGAGCCCGCACAGCGGGCGGGGGACATGGAGCTTTGCAGTAACCCGTGCTCCCGCCTCCACAGTACTTGCCGATGAATATTCAAGATAACTACAACCAACCATGATTACTCTAAAAAACGTCACCCTACGCCGCGGCGCCAAGGTGCTACTAGAAGGTGCCACGGTCACCCTCAACCCTGGTGAAAAGGTGGGTTTGGTCGGTCGCAATGGTGCAGGCAAGTCCTCGTTGTTCGCCCTGTTCAACGGCAACCTGCACGAAGACGCGGGGGAATACTTCATCCCGTCGCAATGGCGCATGGGACAGGTGGCGCAGGACATGCCGGAAACCGACCAGAGCGCCACCGACTTTGTGGTCGAGGGCGACACCGTGCTGCTGGCAGCGCGCCTGGAAGTCGCGGCTGCCGAGGCCACCGATGATTACGACCGCATGGCCCACGCCTACTCCGATCTGCACGATGCCGGCGAGCACGACGCCGCCTCGCGTGCGCAGGCCCTGATTCTGGGTTTGGGGTTCAAGGTCAGTGAACTGGAGAACCCGGTCGATAGCTTTTCCGGCGGGTGGCGTATGCGGCTGCAACTGGCCCGAGCACTGATGTGCCCGAGCGACCTGTTGCTGCTGGACGAACCCACCAACCACCTGGACCTCGATGCCCTGGTCTGGCTGGAAGCCTGGCTCAAGAAGTACGAAGGCACGATGATCGTCATCAGTCACGACCGCGAATTTCTGGACGCGGTCACCGATGTCACGCTGCACATTGATGCTGCCAAGCTGGTACGGTATGGCGGCAACTACAGCAAGTTCGAGGACATGCGCGCGGAGCAGATGGAACTGCAACAAAACGCCTATTCCAAACAGCAGGACAAGATTGCACACCTGCAAAAGTTCATCGCCCGCTTCAAGGCGAAAGCCAGCAAGGCCAAACAGGCACAAAGCCGGGTCAAGGCGCTGGATCGCATGGAGAAGATCGCGCCGCTGCTGTCAGAAGCCGACTTCACCTTCGAGTTCAAGGAACCCGCCAATCTGCCCAACCCGATGCTCTCCATGAGCGGCGTCAGCTTTGGCTACCCGCCCCCGGAAGATGCACCTGAGGGCACACCACACACCATCATCGTACGCAATGTCAGCAAATCTGTGCTGGCGGGCCAGCGCATTGGCATTTTGGGCGCCAACGGTCAGGGCAAATCCACTGTGGTCAAAACCATTGCACGTGATCTGCAGGCCATAGGCGGTGAAATCACCGAGGGAAAAGGCCTGAATATCGGCTATTTCGCGCAGCAGGAACTCGACGTGCTGCGCCCGGCCGATACCCCACTGGAGCACATGATCCGGCTGGTGCGCGAAATGACCGCCGCCGGAAAAATCGCCGGCCAGGCTACACGCGAGCAGGATCTGCGCAGTTTTCTGGGCACCTTCAACTTCAGCGGTGACATGGTCAAACAGGCAGTGGGCAGCATGAGCGGCGGCGAAAAGGCGCGCCTGGTGTTGTGCATGATCGTTTGGCAGCGCCCCAACCTGCTCTTGATGGATGAGCCCACTAACCACCTGGATCTGGCCACGCGCGAAGCGCTTTCGATGGCACTGAACGAGTTTGAAGGCACTGTCATGCTGGTCAGCCACGACCGCGCGCTTCTGCGTGCTGTCTGCGACGAATTCTGGATGGTGTCACGCGGGGGTGTAGAGCCATTTGATGGCGATCTGGACGACTACCAGCGCTACCTGCTCGACGAAGCCAGGCGCCAGCGCGAGGAGGCCAAGATGGCCGCCAAGGCACCGGCCAAACCCGTGGAGCCAATCGTCAAACCCAAAGGCAAGGGCGATACCTCGCCCAAGACGAAGAAAGAACTTCAGGAGGTAGAGGCCCGCATGGAGACACTCAACGGCGAAGGCACCGCACTCGAAGACCGTTTGTCGACCAACCCACACCCGTCGGAGATTGCCGAGATCGGCCGTCGCCTGACCACAGTGAACGAGGAACTGAAAGCACTGGAAGACCGCTGGCTGGCGCTGTCGACGCTGTTGGGCGACTAGGCCACGAGGCGCCTGGGCTGCGCTGCGTTTTGCGCAGGTCAAGGAGGAGCCCGCGCAGCGGGCGGGGGACACGGAGCAAAATGCAGTGCGGTCCAGGCGGCTGGTCGGCTGGTCGGCTGGCCCATTTGCCAAACGTCGGCAACCCTGTCGATTCGTCGCAAAGCGCCGACTTGTAGTCAATGACCTTGCCTACACTTGCCGCCATGAACACTTCCAACACCCTGCAGACCGCCTGGCGTACCTACTGGGTCCTGAAAAAACACCGCCCCGAGCCGGCCTGGGCGCGCCTGGCTCTGACCACCGCGCTGGGACTATGCATCGGGGTGGTACTCGTAACGCTTGCCGGCCTGTTTTCAGGCAACTTGGGGCGCTGGGCCTGGTGGCGCTATAACCTCGCGGCGAACCTTGTGATCTGCCTATGCATCAGTTACACCATCCACGGGATATACC
>CAJBVC010000931.1 GCA_903958915.1 uncultured beta proteobacterium | reverse complement strand
CCGGGCGTGGAGTTGGTTGGTATTCGCACGGAATTGGGGTCAGAGCCGTCTTCGCTTCGCTGCGCGGATCCGACCCCAATTCCTCGGGCTCTGACCCCAATTCCGTCGCCCGACGACACCAAGTTTCTAGCCAGGCCCTTGAACCCATACTTCTCATAAAAAGTGGCCAACGCGCCCGTATCCTGTGCGTAGACAGCTATTGAATCCATAGCAGGAAGGCTGGGAATCCGATCAGAAAGATCGCAGTCGGTCTTGATGGTCAGCAGCGTGCGCCCGGTAGGCAACCAGTCCAGCGCTTTGCGCAGGTTCTCGCCAACCACGCCCTTGATATGGGCTGCGTTATCCACCACACCCTGCAGTGAACCGTATTCCAGCAACCACTTCACCGCGGTCTTGGGGCCAACCTTGTCTACGCCGGGCACGTTGTCGACCGTGTCGCCCACCAGGGTCTGGTAGTCCAGCATCAGTCGGGCCGGCACACCAAACTCGGCCTCGACCCCGGCCAAGTCACGGCGCTTGCCATTCATGGTGTCGATGATGGTGATGTGTTCATTGACCAGCTGCGCCAGGTCCTTGTCGCCGCTGCTGATGATCACCTCCATCCCCAGCCCGGCCGCCAGCACCGCCAGGGTGCCGATCACGTCGTCCGCCTCCACCCCTGGTACATCAAGCACCTTCCAGCCCAGCAGGCCGACCACCTCGTGGATGGGAGCAATCTGGGCGCGCAGGTCTTCCGGCATCGGGGCCCGCTGCGCCTTGTACTGGGGATAAATGGCATCCCGAAACGTAGGGCCTTTGGCATCGAACACGCAGGCAACGAAATCTGCAGGCACTTCCTTGCGCAGGCTTTGCATCATGTTGATCATGCCGCGGATGGCCCCGGTGGGTGCACTGGTCGGGTCACCGGGCACGGCACGCAGGTCAGGCATGGCGTGAAACGCACGGTAGAGGTAGCTGGATCCGTCGATCAGCAGCAGGGTTTTTCTGGATTCGGTCATGCTGGCATTGTGCATGCGAAGGGCTTCAGGATGCTCTGCATAACTCTACGCGAGTGGGTGTAGCGCGGATCGGGAAGGGCTGGGCTCTACAATCCGTGCCACCCTCCTCCCGACCCACTGACGCACCAGCACGTTCTTCCATGGCGGTTTACACAGAAGTCTCGTTTGATGAGGCAACCACATTCCTGCGCGGCCTTGAACTCGGCACCCTTCAGACCATGGCGGCTTGTTCGGGTGGCATCGAGAACACCAACTATTTCGTCACCACCGACCAGGCTGAATACGTCCTTACCCTGTTCGAGCGGTTGACTGCCGAGCAGTTGCCGTTTTACTTGCGGCTGATGAAACATCTGGCTTGTCACGGCATACCGGTGCCCGATCCGGCTGCGAACCGGGATGGCGACGTGGTCCACGCGCTCAATGGCAAGCCAGCGGCAGTGGTCAACCGCTTGCGCGGCAAAAGCGAGCTCAGCCCCACAGCAGCCCATTGCGCTGCGGTCGGCGCGACTTTGGCTCGTATGCATCTGGCGGGGCAGGAATTTTCTCTGCAGCAACCCAATCTGCGCGGTCTGGACTGGTGGAACCAGACGGTGCCGGTGGTGCAACCTTACCTGACCGGTGCGCAGTCAGACCTGTTGCACGCCGAACTGGCGTACCAGAACCACGTCGCAACCCTGCCCGCCTATGGAGCGCTGCCACGAGGACCGATCCACGCTGACCTGTTTCGCGACAACGTCATGTTTGAATCAACGACCCACCCTGCAGGTGCACCGCAACTCACGGGGTTTTTTGATTTCTATTTTGCTGGCGTCGACACCTGGTTGTTCGATCTTGCCGTCAGCATGAACGACTGGTGCATCGATCTGGCCACTGGCGCCACCGATGTACCACGCACCGCCGCCATGCTGGCGGCCTACGAATCGGTACGCCCGCTTACCGCGCAGGAGCGCCCCATGCTGCCGGCCATGGTACGCGCAGGCGCCTTGCGCTTTTGGTTGTCACGGCTGTGGGACTTTTACCTGCCACGGGAAGCCGCCGTGCTCACAGCACACGACCCCAGCCACTTTGAACGCGTTCTGCGGCAACGCACCCTCCATCCCCTGACCCTTATGAGCCTGACTGCATGAAACTTCACATTGTTCCCGCCCGTACCGGCACCCTGTGGGTGAAGCTGGGAATTCAGACATTCTTCAAGCAACCCATGGCTTTTGCCGGCCTGTTTTTTATCTTCATGGCGGCGATGATGGTGCTGAGTCTGATCCCGGTGCTCGGCAATTTGCTGGGGCTGGCGTTGCTGCCGGGTGCGAATCTGGGGCTGATGGCCGCCACGCGCGAAGCGTCGGGCGGAAAGTTTCCGATGCCGACGGTGCTGCTGAGTGCATTTCGCGCGGGCAAAACCCAACTACGGGCCATGTTGGTCCTCGGTGGCTTGTACGCAGCGGGTTTTCTTCTGGTTTTGGGCATCTCGGCACTGGCGGACGGCGGCAAGTTTGCCAAGATGTATCTGGTCGGCGGTGCGATGACACCTGAAGTGCTGCAAGCGGGTGACTTTCAGCTCGCCACCCTGGTGGCGATGGCCCTCTACATGCCGCTCTCGCTGCTGTTCTGGCATGCCCCGGCGCTGGTGCATTGGCATGGAGTTGCACCGCTGAAAAGCTTGTTCTTCAGTCTGGTGGCTTGCCTGCGCAATTTTGGAGCGATGACACTTTTCGGTGTGATGTGGATGGGGGTGTTCCTGACGGCAGGCATAGTGGTGGCCACCGCGGCCGGCCTGTTGGGGGGCCCGGATGTGGTCGGCGCAGTCATGTTCCCAGCCGCCATGTTGATGGCCTCGATGTTTTTCACCTCGCTCTATTTCACATTTCGTGACAGTTTCGACAGCAACCAGGAAGACCAGCCATGACCCAACACCTGCTGCGCGGGCGCACCGACCGGGAAGTCACCTGGACCCAGCGGCGGGACTTTCTTCAGGCCGCAGCAGCATGGACGGCCCTTGGCGGGTTTGCCAGCGCCCACGCGCAGTCGCGTAGCAATGTGGTTGAGTTGCAAGGCGACGCATTGGTGAATGGGTCCCGACTGGACCGTGGGCAACCATTGCTGGCCGGCGACCAGATCGTGACCGGCCCAGGCAGCCAGCTCATTTTTGTGGTGGGCAATGCTTCGTTTCTGGTGCGCCAGAGTTCGAATGTGAAAATCGAAGGGGCCGCTGCCTCCACCG
Source organism: uncultured beta proteobacterium (assembly GCA_903958915.1). Taxonomy (GTDB): domain Bacteria; phylum Pseudomonadota; class Gammaproteobacteria; order Burkholderiales; family Burkholderiaceae_C; genus Allorhodoferax. The sequence continues at coordinate 421 of CAJBVC010000931.1, read as the reverse complement.
CGATTGGCGTGTTGCGCCTGATTACCGGCGCCGTGGCCAGTGTCTGGGGCACCGGCACCCGCCGCAAGATCATTACACCGACACTCACTGCCGGAATTCGCGGCACCGGCGTTTACACCGAGATTCTCCCGGAGTTCGCAGGCCGCAGTTATTTCTGCAATTGCTATGGCACGATCGATTTGGCGGCTGGGAACGCGGCGCTCGAGAGCAAGGCCGAGTACCACCAGGCCTTCTGGGTAGAACCAACAGCCAAAGCCGGTGCATCACTGACGCCTGCGAAAAAGCTCAACCACACCGACGAAGAAATGGAAATGCTGGCCAAACTCATTGGCCAGCGCACCGCTTGGGAAATATCCGGACGCAAAGGCGACCCGGAAAATCCCGATTACAGCTATTAAAGTGGGGTGAGCTTTGCCACACT
>CAJBVC010000930.1 GCA_903958915.1 uncultured beta proteobacterium | reverse complement strand
GAGATTGACAGGAACGCCTGGTGCCGTGAGCAAGGCATCTTCCCCACGGAGTTGGATAAGTGGTGCTCCAGCGCAACGACGGCGCTGTCAGACCCGCAAGACGCTCGTGCCAGTCCACAGGCCACCCGACATGATCGCAAGCGGATCAAGGAATTGGAGCGAGAACTGCTACGCAAAGACCGCGCTCTGGCAGAAACTGCTGCACTGCTGGTTCTATCAAAAAAAGTCACGGCGATCTTCAACAAAAGCGAGGACGCATGATCGCCCTCGAAGATCGTCGCATGCTTGCCTTGAACATCACCACCGCAAAAGGCTCTGGTGCCAGCCAGCGACTGGCCTGCGGCGTTGCAGGCATCGACCAGAGAACCCTGCAACGCTGGAATGCCAATGAGGGCCTGTCCAAGGGCGATGGCAGGCCACAAGCGGTGCATCCTGTGCCCAGCCATGCACTGAGCGCCGATGAGCGTGCCAGGCTGCTCAGCGTAGCCAACGAGCCTCGGTTTGCATCGGTGCCACCTGCACGCATTGTTCCCATGCTCGCTGATGAGGGTGTGTACCTGGCCAGCGAGTCCAGCTTTACCAGAGTGCTGCGCGAGCAAGGACAGACCACTCACCGGGGGCGCTCCAAGGCACCCAAGGCTGTTCGACCACCCACCACGCACATTGCAAGTGCGGTGCGCCAGGTCTGGTGTTGGGACATGACCTACCTGCCTGCCATCGTGATGGGGCGTTGGTTTCACCTGTACCTGATACTGGATCTGTACAGCCGCAAGATCGTGGGGTGGGAGGTACATGACAGCGACTCCTCGGATCATGCGGTTCATCTGGTCAGGCGTACTGCGTTGGCTGAAGGGATCGCCGCATTGCCTGTCAAACCGGTATTGCATGGTGACAACGGCTCAACGCTCAAGGCTACAACCGTACTGGCCATGCTCAACTGGTTGGGTATCAAGCCGTCGTACTCGCGTCCACGAGTCAGTGATGACAACGCCTATTCGGAGTCTTTGTTTCGAACGGCAAAGTACCGCCCGGAGTTTCCGGCAAAAGGCTTTGCTGACCTTGAGGCTGCACGAACTTGGGCAGCCGCCTTCGTGCATTGGTACAACGTTGATCACCGACACAGCGGTATTCGCTACGTCTCACCAGCGCAGCGCCACGAGGGAAAAGATCAAACCATCCTGGCAGCACGCCACGCCTTGTACACAAAGGCACGCGAACTCAATCCGGCACGTTGGTCAGGTAATACGCGCAACTGGTCTGCCGTCGGTGCCGTCACGCTCAACCCCGAGCGCGATTGCATCGTCAAGCAGCATTCGGTTGACAACGATATTCAGCAGATGGCTGCATGAATCAGGCGACAAGTACCTTGACGCGCGCCGGACCACAGTGGAGTCTGATTGCAACCGGCGATAACAAAACCCCAAGCGCATTCAACAGTGCAATAAGCACCACGACGCCTGCGTCAGGGCAACTCCCGAGCAACTTTACCTCACTGTGGGCCTGGGACGCCGCACTGGCCAAATGGTACCTTTATGTACCCAGCCTGGACGCGACTGGAGGACTGACCTCCTATATTCGAACCAAGGGTTATCTCGACTTTGCGGCCACCAACAAGAAACTCGCACCCGGGATGGGGTTTTGGGTCAACCGGGCTGACAACAAAACATCTACAGCAACCGTAGGAACTTCGGGCGGGACGGTAGTGGCCGATGGTTTGGTGATGAATTTCCCGCAAGCCGCAGTCGCAAATCCAGTCGATGTTGTAGTCACTCAGACATCAGCAGACTTGACCTTCAATGCAGGTTCGACCGTGTTGTCGGGCGCTTACCGAATCGAAATAGGCGCGGATTTGAAGAAACCTATCACGCTCAACTTCGCAGCCAATGCGTCTATCGGCGCCACGGAAATGCCCTTGGCAGCGGTGGTTGATGATCAATTCACAGATATGTATAACGCCACGCCACATCGGGGCATCAAACTGCTGGAGGTTTCCGTTGGAGCGAACGGTTATACAGTGACCTTGCCCGCCAGCACAAGTGGCACGATAACTTCGGCTATGGAGTCGCGCAGCGCCGTGCGAAAGGCAGCGGCCGCAACCCCTAG
>CAJBVC010000929.1 GCA_903958915.1 uncultured beta proteobacterium | reverse complement strand
TTTCGCTCGATGAGCTTTCGCCAAGCCTGCAACGGCTGTCCTGCGGGGCTGTGACGCGATGCGAAATCACGCAGGGCTTTGTTGCTGATCAGGCGCATGCGCGGATATTATCTCAAAATGCGATAATCCGCAAAGTCGCAGAAAATGTGAATTAAACCTCGAAGTGCGACATCCGGGCCTTCGGGGAAGGTGAGATGCGCAGGGGTGTACCTTTCTTGTTCACTAGGCAAGTAAGGAGCATCCCATGGATTACACGCATCTCACCTATGAGCAACGCTATCACATTGACCGTGGCCGGCGCATGAATCTGCCGGTGCGGGCGATCGCCCTGAAGATCGGCGTTCACCCCAGCACGGTCTACCGGGAGATTAAGCGGGGCTGCGACGCTGGCGAGGTTTATCGAGCGGTACCTGCTGATGAGCGGGCCCGAATGCGGGCCCGCTCATCAGCGGCCAATCATCCAACCAAGCCGGCCGCGCTGTGGGATTTGATCGGCCAATGGATCGCCGAACAACACGCGCCAGACCAAGCGGCGGGGCGTTTGGCTCTCATTGGCATTGATATTCCGGTGAGTGTGGCGGCGATCTACGCCTTCATTCGACGCGATGAGCGCACGCGGGGCAATCTGCACACCCAGTTGCGGCGGGCTTACAAGCGCCGCCTGTGTCGCGTCCGTGCCGGTGGTATGCCCCGCAACAGACCCTCGATCCGGCATCGTCCCCTGATCATCCACCAACGCCTGGGGCCGGGTCACTGGGAGATTGACACCATGCGGGGCTCTCACGGGGATGGGCGCTGTGTGCTGGTGGCGGTTGAGCGATTTAGCCGTAAGGTGTGCCTGGCTGTGCTCTCCGAGCCCACCGCCGAAGAAACCGCTCGCGTGCTGGTGCAGATGCTCTGCGATTACACCGTGCTCTCCATGACCTTCGACAATGGCTCTGAGTTTGCCCAGTACGCCAAGGCCTGTGAGCAACTGCAGGCCCAAGCCTACTTCGCCGAACCCGGCCGTCCTCAGCAGCGCGGAACCTGCGAAAACACCATTGGATTGATCCGGCAGTACCTGCCCAAGTACACCAGTCTGGCCAAACTGACCTATGACAAACTTCAATGGATTGAACACCAGCTAGACCACCGACCACGCAAGTGCCTCGGCTACCTCACACCACATGAGGTACTCTTCAACCTCAAGCCCACACCCGTCGCACTTCGAACTTAAATTCACAAACACCCCGAAGATCCGCTCCAGCTGGACTTCTACAGACATTCCCCCTCGCGCAGGACATAGTCGAACCACCATCAGCAATACTCACGCCGTCCCGTTCCCCCGCACCGGCGGCGGCGCGTCATCGAACGAAATCATCGTCTCCTCCGCCTTGGGCGGCAGCGCCTTCCAGATACGTTCGGCCGCTTCGTCTTCGGTGACGCCAAAGCGATCCAGCAGCGCGGTCATCTTCGGCGCGCGCGGATAGACGGCCGGGTCCATGCGCGTGGCGGCGCGCGCGGCGGGCGTGTCCACCAGCCCGGGCCGCACCGCCACCACCCAGGTCTTGCGTCCGGTCTCGGCCAGTTCGCGATCCATCACGCGCACCCAGTGTTCGATGCCGGCCTTGGCGGCGCCGTAAGCGGATTGCCCCACCAGCTTGGCGTGCGCCGCGCCGGAGGACATCAGCATCAGGCCTGATTCGATCTCGCCGCCGTACACCGACAGGCAGCGCAGGAAATCGTTGGCCAGCGCCAGCGGTCCGACGGCGTTGGCGATGAGCGCGGTGCGGTAATCCTGGGCGGCGATCTTTGCCGCCAGGCCCGCGCCCAGATCGACATGTCCCACCACCATGAAGATGGCGCGCGTGACGC
>CAJBVC010000928.1 GCA_903958915.1 uncultured beta proteobacterium | reverse complement strand
AGGTTTTCGGTTTCCCGGGTGAGCGGCAGCAGACACACCACAACACGGCTTGCCGCAAGAAAAGCATCGAGCTGCCCATCCCCTGCAAAACACTGCACTCCCGGTACCGTCTTGACAGTGCGGCTCCAGCCGTTCACTGGAAAATCAAACTGTGCGACCGCTTTGGCCACGCGCTCGCCGAGCACGCCCAGGCCCAACACACCCACCGGAAAATCGAGTCGGCTGCGCGGCTTGCGAAAAGACCACCGGCCCTGCGCCATGTCAGCCTCGTAGCCATCAAACTCTCGAAAGTGGCGAATCACCGCATGGCACACATACTCGGCCATTTGCACCGACATGCCGGCATCGTCCAATCGAATCACCGGCACACCCGGTGGCAATCGCAGCTTCATCAGCGCATCGACACCAGCGCCGGTATTGAAGAGCGCTTTGAGATCGCTCTGCTCGTCGAGCAGCTGCTGTGGCGGTTTCCACACGACGGCGTAATCGGCACCGGGGCTGCCTGGCTCCCACAGTTGCACATCGGCGTGGGGCAGTGCGGCGCGCAGCCCGGGAATCCAGGCTGCCGAATCCTGGTCGGCACTGTAATAGACAACTTTCATCAGACGTCCAACAAGCCGCGCAATTTATTCCAGGCGCAGCAGTTCCGCGCCCTCCACCACCTGGTCTCCTGGCGCGTAGAGCAACTCGGCCACCTTGCCATCGACCGGCGCTGCAATAGTGTGCTCCATCTTCATGGCGTCCATCACCGCCAGCGCCTGCCCCTTCTTGACCATATCACCCGACTTGACTGAAAAGGACACGACCTTGCCCGGCATCGGCGCCGTCAACCGCCCGGTATCGCCTTGCGCTTCGCCGGCGTGGGCCAAGGCGTCAATTGCTATGATTTGCGTAGCGCCTTGCGCAGTGAACACGTGCGCCAGATCGTCTTGTCTGTAAATGTGCACCACCGCGTGCACATCGCCGTAACGCACATCCAGCGCACCGTTGGCCAGGTTGGTGTAGCGCAGGGCTGCCGTGCTGCCGTCCACCTGCAGTTGCAACCCGCCCTGGTGCAACCGGGTGAACTCCAGCGTATGCGGTTCGCCGTGGAACTCCAGCAGAAACTGCCGGGCATTGGCGCCATGCGAGCGCCAGCCGTCGCGCTGCGCCCAGGGGTCCACCCAACCACTGGCGTCGGCATGCGCCGCCAACGATGCTTCTGAGGCCAGCAGATGCGACACCAGCGCCGCCGCCGCCAGCGGCAAGCCTACCTTTTCCTGGTTGAAAAGCACGGCTGCCTCGCGCGGTATCAGCGCTGTGTCCAACTGGGCCTGCGCAAACGAAGGGCTGGTCACCACATGGCGCAGGAATTGCACATTGGTGGTGAGCCCGACAATATGGGTCTGCGCCAGCGCCGCGTCCATGCGCGCCAGGGCTTCATCACGCGTGGCCCCGTGCACAATCAGCTTGGCCACCATCGAGTCATAGTACGGGCTGATGGTGTCGCCTTCGCGCACGCCCGAGTCGACGCGCACACCACGCTCGGCACGCTCAAACGTGGTGCAGATCGGGAGCCGGTAAATCGCAAGGGTGCCGGTGGCGGGCAAAAAGTTGTTGTCCGGGTTCTCGGAGCAGATCCGCGCCTCGATCGCATGACCATGGATGCGCAATTCCTCCTGGCGCAGCGGCAGCGGCTCGCCGGACGCCACCCGCAACTGCCACTCCACCAGATCCTGCCCCGTGATCGCCTCGGTAACCGGGTGTTCCACCTGCAGCCGCGTATTCATCTCCATAAAGAAGAAGTTCATGGAGCCGTCGGCGCGCTGCTCCACAATGAATTCCACGGTGCCAGCGCCAACATAGTTCACGGCCCGCGCTGCAGCAACCGCCGCTTCGCCCATCTGCTGGCGCATCTGCGGCGTCATGCCGGGCGCGGGGGCTTCTTCCAGCACTTTCTGGTGGCGTCGCTGCACCGAGCAGTCACGCTCGAACAGATAGACATAGTTGCCATGCGTGTCACCAAAGACCTGAATCTCGATGTGGCGTGGGCGCTGCACATATTTTTCGATCAGCACAGCGTCATCGCCAAAGCTGTTGATGGCTTCGCGTTTGCAACTGGCCAGCGCAGCGGCAAAGTCCTCGGACTTGTCGACCGCACGCATACCTTTGCCACCGCCACCCGCACTGGCCTTGATCAAGACGGGATAGCCAATGCGGTCGGCCTCGCGTTGCAATAAGTCCGCATCCTGGTTCGTGCCGTGGTAGCCTGGCACCAGCGGTACACCCGCCTTCTCCATCAACTGCTTGGATTGCGCTTTCAGGCCCATCGCCAGAATGGCAGACGCCGGCGGACCAATAAAGACCAGCCCGGCAGCGGTGCAGGCCTGCGCAAACTCTTCGTTTTCACTCAGGAAACCATAGCCTGGGTGAATTGCCTGCGCGCCGGTACTCTTGGCCGCCTCAATGATGCGCTCCCAGCGCAAGTAGCTGTCCTTGGGAGCGCTGCCGCCGATGTGAATCGCTTCATCGCACGCCGCCACATGTTTGGCGTTGGCATCCGCATCGGAATAGACCGCTACCGATTTGATAGCCAGCCGCGCAGCCGTGGCGGCCACCCGGCAGGCAATCTCCCCACGGTTTGCAATGAGAATTTTCTTGAACATGCTTGTTTCTCTCCGGTAATTGAATCAGGTGATGCGTTACTTGCCCACCCAGACCACGTGATCGTCTATTGCGTACAACTGGCAGGCCTGACCGCTGCGCTGGCAATATCCCAAGGCACGGCCTGTGACGTAGTCGCCCGTGGCATAACCCCAGCCACCTTGGTCGCCCACGGCGAACGCCCGGGGTGACTTGGCATCCAGAAATTTGGCATACGCAGCACGGCGACTTTTCCCGCCTACTGGCGCCTTGGAATCGTCGGCAATATCGGCATATCCACTGGCAGGCGGCGTTGCGACCATGGCAGTCTGCGTAAAGCCCAATGAAGCCAGAAACTGATCCACTTCGGGAAGCCAGTGGTTCATGTCGACGTTCAAACCATGGTGTCCATCCTCGCCGGCCGCAGGCACGCTGACAAAGCGCGCTTGGCCACCACCATCGAGCCACGCCTTGTGCCAGGACCTGGGAACGTCTTCACCCCAGTATTTGTCGTTTTGCCAGTACAGCCAGAGCATGGGAACACGTGCAGCGGTGGCAAGCTGGTGCCAGTACGCGCCAACCACAGCGGGACTGCAGGGATTGCCAGCGCGGGTATCAGGGTTGCCCCCCACACCCCCTGCGAAATTGATGCCACCCAACAAACCAGGCGGGTTACGGCCGACCGTCGCTACCGCAGCCAAACCACCCACCGACTGGCCAGCGACCAACCACCGCGTTGTGTCGACAAACGGCAGGGTTTTTGCGTACGCAACGGTCGCCAGCACCTGGTCGGACGCGGCCAGTGCCATCGGCTCGACCCGTGGGCTGTTGCACGGCCCGCTCTGTTCTGGGTCGAAGTCGCCGTAGGTTTCTGCATAGCCCACACGCGTTGGCGCAAGCACCACAAACCCCTTGCCCACCAGATAGCGCGCTGCGTGTTCAGGGCGGTTAGGTCCTTGCTGGGGCCGCTTGGCAGCCACCGCACGGCCATGGTTGAAAACCACCAGCGGAAAAGGCCCCTCCCCGGACGGACGAAAGATCGTGACAGGAATCTGACGGGTTTCCAGGCGCCCGTACATGTCCTTCACCGTCACACCAATGCGGACCAGCTCTTCGCGCATGTCCTTGGCGACGACCTCTTCAGCCAACGCGGAAACCGCAATGCACAGTCCGGCACCCAATACGGCCCACACTCTGCACATTTCACTTTTCAATGCCATTCTCAACCGCCTGGTTCGCGCACTGTGTCTACATCCGGAACACGCCAAACTTCACATCCGGCACTGGCGCATTGAGCGAGGCGCTCAAACCCAGCGCCAGCACGCGCCGGGTATCGGCGGGGTCAATGATGCCGTCGTCCCACAGGCGGGCAGTGGCGAAATAAGGGTGACCTTGCTCCTCGTACTGGCGGCGAATGGGTGTCTTGAACGCTTCCTCTTCTTCCATGCTCCAGGCGCCGCCCTTGCCCTCGATGCCATCGCGCCGCACGGTGGCCAGCACGCTGGCAGCCTGCTCGCCCCCCATCACCGAGATGCGGGCGTTGGGCCACATCCACAGGAAACGGGGTGAAAAGGCGCGCCCGCACATGCCGTAATTGCCGGCACCAAAACTGCCGCCAATAATGACCGTGAACTTGGGCACGTTGGCGGTGGCCACGGCGGTCACCATCTTGGCGCCGTTGCGGGCAATGCCTTCGTTTTCGTACTTGCGCCCCACCATGAAGCCGGTGATGTTCTGCAGGAACACCAGCGGTATCTTGCGCTGACAACACAGCTCGATGAAGTGTGCGCCTTTCAGAGCCGACTCGGAAAACAGAATGCCGTTGTTGGCAATGATGCCCACCGGCATGCCTTCGATATGGGCGAACCCACACACCAGGGTGGTGCCATAGCGCGGCTTGAATTCGTGCATCTCGGAGTCATCCACAATGCGGGCGATGATTTCGCGTACATCAAACGGTTTGCGGGTGTCGGTCGGGATCACACCGTACAACTCATCTGCTGCAAATTTAGGAGCTGCTGGCGCACGCAGGGCGGGCGTTAGCGGCTTTTTCTTGTTCAAATGCGCAACTGCGGAGCGGGCCAGTGAGAGGGCATGCAAATCGTTTTGCGCCAGATGGTCGGCCACGCCAGACAGGCGCGTATGCACATCACCACCGCCGAGGTCTTCGGCGCTCACCACTTCGCCGGTAGCCGCCTTCACCAGGGGGGGGCCCCCCAGAAAGATGGTGCCCTGGTTCTTGACGATGATGGTCTCGTCGCTCATGGCCGGCACATAGGCGCCGCCGGCCGTGCAGGAACCCATCACCACGGCAATCTGGGCAATGCCTTCAGCGCTCATATTGGCCTGGTTGAAAAAGATGCGGCCAAAGTGGTCACGGTCCGGAAACACTTCGTCCTGGTTGGGCAGATTGGCGCCGCCGGAGTCCACCAGATAAATGCAGGGCAAGAGGTTCTGCTGGGCCACTTCCTGGGCGCGCAAGTGCTTTTTCACCGTCAAGGGATAGTAGGTTCCGCCCTTCACGGTGGCATCGTTGCAGACAATCATGCAGTCCACCCCGCTCACGCGGCCAATGCCTGCAATCAGCCCGGCACTGGGGGCGCTGTCGGTGCCATCACGGTCCGGGTACATGCCCAGCGCTGCCAAAGGGGAGAGTTCCAGAAACGGCGT
>CAJBVC010000927.1 GCA_903958915.1 uncultured beta proteobacterium | reverse complement strand
GGAACATAGGTGTACACCATGCCCAGCACCAGTGAAAATGGCGTGTTCATCATCTTGATAGGCTCAGCAATCAACCCCATCGCCATGGCCATATTGTTGAACACGCCACTGTCAGCGAGCAGCATCTTCCAGGCATACACGCGCAACAGGAACGAGGTCCAGAACGGCAACATCACCAGCATCAACAGCGCCGGGCGCATATCGGCAGGACTGCGCGCCATGAAATACGCAAACGGATAGGCAATCAACAGACACACGCCGGTGGTAATGGCAGCAAACTTGATCGAGCTGAGGTACGTCTCCAGGTACAAAGAGTCCTGCGTGAGACTGATGTAGTTGCCAAACCGCACCGTGATCGCAATGACGTCGTCTTTCCAGACCAGCACGTCCTTGAAAAAGACCACGTCCATCTCCGACAGGCTGATCTTGAACACCACCAGAAAAGGCAGCAGGAAAACCAGCAGCAGAAACACCATGGGAACCGAAATGACCGCGGTACGGCCCCAAGCCCCGGTGAGTTTGTCGTAAAGGGAAGCGCCTCCAAGCGCGGTGCTTGCCATGTGCCCTTACTGCGTCAATACCACCACGTCACTGCCCCACCACCACACGAACACCCGGTCACCCCAAGTGAGTTGCGCAGCTTCGCGCCGAGCGGCATTGGTATGCGTTACCTTGATCACCATGCCACTGTCGAGTTTGACGTGGTAGGTGGTCAGGCTACCGAGATAGGCGATATCTTTCACCTCCCCCTGGGCCACGTTGAAACCCACTTCGGCGAGCGATTCGCGCTCTTCGTCGCTCGGGGGGTTCAGCTGAATGTCCATTTTTTCCGGACGCACCGCAACGTGCACCGCCATCCCCTCGGTCCCGGTGATGCCGTGGCTCACATAGTGCTTGCATTCAGGTGATGCAATGACCACGTGGTCGGGCTCATCCACTTCCAGCGTGCCCTTGAAAAGATTGACACTGCCAATAAAGTCGGCGACAAAACGGCAGTTCGGCGTTTCATAAATCTCTTCGGGCTTGCCGATTTGCAGGATCTTGCCCTCGCTCATGACACCGATGCGCGTGGCCATGGTCATGGCCTCTTCCTGGTCGTGGGTCACCATGACACAGGTCACGCCTACCTGCTCAATGATGTCGACCAGTTCCAGTTGCGTGCGCTCACGCAACTTGGCATCGAGCGCGCCCAGCGGTTCATCGAGCAACAGCAACTTGGGACGCTTTGCCAGACTGCGCGCCAGAGCCACGCGCTGCTGTTGCCCACCCGACAACTGGTGCGGTTTGCGCTTCGCATACGCCTTGAGTTGGACCAGATCGAGCATCTGCCCGACCCGCAGCTCGATTTCCGCCTTGGGCATGCCATCTCGACGCAGTCCGAAAGCGATGTTGTCCCAAACGGTCAGGTGCGGGAACAAGGCATAACTCTGAAACATCATGTTGATGGGACGCTGGTAGGGCGTGAGCCCCACGATGTCCTGCCCTGCCAGCAAAATCTGCCCGGAGGTCGGTGTTTCAAACCCTGCCAGCATGCGCAACAGAGTCGACTTGCCGCAACCAGAGGACCCCAGCAAGGCGAATATCTCACCCTGCTGAATGTCCAGCGACACCTCGTCGACCGCAAAAACGTCGTCAAATTTCTTGACAACGCGTTTGATTTGAAGAAACGGAGCCCCGGTCGGGGTCGCTGCAGCAGGTTTGGAGTTCGAAACGGTTGCCACCAGAATAGGCCCTTTTTCGCAAGGAAGAAGACTACCGCTTACAGGCCGGTCTTGAATCCGGTATAGGTCCGTGTAGCCAAACGGCGCACGTCATTGGTCAGCGCCTTGGGCGCCACCATCACAGCCATCTCCGCACTGGACGGAAACACCGATGGATTCTTGGAGACCTCGGGGTTGATGAATTTGCGCGATTCCTTGTTCGGATTGGCGTAATTCACCTTGTTGGTGAGACCCGCATGCACTTCGGCACGCATGATGTAGTTGATGAACGCATGCGCATTCTTGGGGTGCGCCGCATCGGCGGGAATGGCCATCATGTCAAAGAACAGCAGGCCACCGGTCTTGGGCACAAAGGCGACCACATCCTGACCGGTCTTTCCTTCAATGGCGCGTTTGCGTGCGATATTGATGTCCCCGTTCCAGCCCAAGGCCATGCAGATGGAGCCACTGGCCATATCGTTGATGTAGCCAGAAGAACTGAACAGCGTCACATGCGAACGAATCGACTTCAACAGGGCCGCCGCTTCCTGGTAATCGGCCGTATTCTTGCTGAAGGGATCTTTCCCCAGGTAATGCAGGGCAGCAGGCATGACTTCGGTGGCGCTGTCAAGGACCGACACGCCACAACTCTTGAGCTTGCTGATGTACTTGGGATTGAAAAACAACTCCCACACATTGGCTGGCAACGGCTCAGAGCCAAGCGCCGCTTTCACCTTGGCGGTGTTGATGCCAATGGTGGTATACCCCCACAGCCAGTTCACCAGGTGCAGGTTGCCGGGATCAATATTGGCAATCTGTGCCTGGATGTCCGGATCCAGATTCTTCAAATTGGGCAGCTGCGACTTGTCCAGCTTGGTCAACAGGCCGCCGTCGATCTGGAGCCGGGCGAAGGTTGAGGAAGGCACCACAATGTCATACCCGGTCTTGCCGGCCACTAGCTTGGCATGCAGGATTTCGTTGTTGTCATAGGTGTCATACCGCACCTTGATGCCGGTTTCCTTCTCAAAATTGGCGATCGTGTCCTCTGCAACATAGTCTGACCAGTTGTAAATATTGAGAACCTTTTCCTCTTGCGCCACCGCCGCAGTCGAAAAAGCCGTCAAGCCCGCCAGCGCAATCCCACCCAGGAGCGCGCCCATCCAGTTCTTCTTCAAAGCAGTGACCAATTGAATCTCCTAATGTTCAAAAAAAACAAGAAACAAAACCCGTGCCCCGCCATCCAGCAAGCCGCACCAAGATGCTACTGGAAAAAAGCCGCTTCGGACTACACGCAATCCCTATGCCAACCAATCATTCTTGCGCGCATCCGCAAGCGTTAAGTCAAGGCACTTGACGATCAAGCCCATCATTTCGTCAATTTGGGCATGCGTCATGGTCAGTGGGGGAGCAATAATCATTCGGTCTCCCACCGCGCGCATGATCAGGCCATTGCCAAAGCAATGTCCGCGGCACACCATTCCCACCCCCAGATCCGAATCAAAACGCGCACGTGTTGGCTTGTGCTTCACCAGAACCAACCCGCCCATGAAACCGCAGGTCTCTGCATCACCCACCAACGGGTGGCTCTTGAGTTCCTCAAAGCGGGCTGCCAAATACGGACCAATGTCGTCACGCACCCGCTGCGGCAGCTGTTCGCGCTCCATGATGTCCAGGTTCGCCAACGCCACGGCGCACGCTACCGGGTGCCCGCTGTAGGTATAGCCGTGGTTGAACTCGCCACCTTTCTCGATCAGTACGTCGGCGACCCGATTTCCCACCATGACGCCGCCCAAAGGCACATAACCGCTGGTGACGGCTTTTGCAAAAGTGACCAGATCGGGCTTGTAGCCAAACTTTTCATAGGCAAACCAGTGCCCCAGGCGCCCAAAGGCACAGATCACTTCGTCGCTGACCAGCAAAATTCCGTATTTGTCGACGATGCGCTGAATCTCAGGCCAGTAGGTTGCCGGTGGAATAATCACACCACCCGCCCCCTGCACCGGCTCGGCAATGAACGCGGCGACTTTCTCGGCTCCCAGTTCCAGAATTTTGGTCTCCAGCCAGCCTGCGGCGCGCAGGCCAAAGGCATCGGCACTTTCCCCGGGATTGCCTTTGTCAAAATAGTACGGTTGCTCAATGTGGGTGATGTTGGGAATAGGCAGGTCCCCCTGCGCGTGCATGCCGCTCATGCCCCCCAGCGAAGCGCCTGCCATGGTGCTGCCGTGGTAGCCGTTGATGCGGCCGATGATGACCTTGCGCTGGGGCTG
>CAJBVC010000926.1 GCA_903958915.1 uncultured beta proteobacterium | reverse complement strand
CCGGCATTCGTGAACAAGGGCACCACGTCCCTCACCATGGGTATTTCGGATGTCACCAAGTTCGCAGCATCGGACTATTTCCTCAGTTTCAGCGGCCCCACCGCCGGAACCATCACACGCAACTCGGATGGGCAACAGACCGCATTTGATTTCGCGCTGACCAGCCCCGTAGTCATTGATGGTCTGAGCCTGACGCAAGCGGGACTCTCCAGTGCGGGTGACAGGTTCCTGCTCAAACCATTTACGACGTCGGCCAGCAACATCAGCAGCCAGTTTTCCTCGCCCCGAGCGCTAGCTGTGGCCAGTCCGGTGGCGGGCACCATGGGGGCAAGTAACAAGGGCAGCCTGCAGCAGATGTCGCTGGCGGCCCGCAGCAATCCGCCAGTGAATGTCCCGGTGACATTGACTTTCACTGGCCCAAACACCTATACACGCAGCGACGATGTAGGCAATGTGTACAACTACACTCCTGGCGAGGCGATCGAGGCGACGTTACCAGACTTGCCATTGACATCACCACCTACGTATTCCCTGCCTCTGATCGACTGGTCTGTGAAAATTCAGGGAACGCCCGGCATTGGGGATTCTTACACCGTCAATGCCAATGCCTTTCCAGCGCTGTCTGCTGGCAATGCCCTGGCGATTCTGGATTTGCGGGATGTGGCAATGTTCGATGGAGCGGCTCTGACAGACGGTTTCGCTGGCGTGATTTCGCAGGTAGGTATTCGCAGCCAGAGTGCCAACTACGCAGCCCAAGTATCTCAGTCCATTGCCACCACGCTGGAGCACTCCCGCACCGGCGTTTCGGGGGTCAATCTGGATGAAGAGGCCTCCAAACTTTTACAGTACCAACAAGCCTATCAGGCCTGTGCAAAGATGATTCAGATCGCAAACAGCATTTTCGATACGTTATTGAATAGCCTGGCACGCTAGGCATGCCAGCAAAGGAGCAGAGAACATGACCCTGGCAGCTCGACTCGGATCCGCCAACACCTACGACATCGCCGTGCGCAACATCATGACGCGCCAATCCAGCCTGGCAGGATTGCAAGAAAACCTGACGTCCGGGAAAAAGGTGGTCCGCGCAAGCGACGATCCCACCGGTGCAGCGTTGGCTGAACGCGCAATCATGCGCTTGGCACGCATTGAAACCGACCAACGTGCACTGGCATCCCAACGCAGCGCGATCGTGCAGGCCGAAAGTACCTTGGGAGATGTGACCGACGCCTTGCAGAATTTTCGGGATCTCGTCGTCAGCGCAGGTAACGCCTCCTATACGACTAAGGAACACAAAGGCATTGCGGATCAACTGACAGGCTTGCGCAACCAGATTCTGACGCTGGCCAACCGCAAGGACACCAACGGCCTGCCTTTGTTTAGTGCGTTGGGCAGTGCCTTACAACCGTTTGTTGGCCCGCAAGCGCTACCGCAGGACTACACGTTCAATGGCTTGCCGGGCCAAACCGCCAGCACCGACGTAGCAATCCCGTTTGCACTCGACGGTGACCGCGCTTTCATGATGAAACCCGAGCGCGACGGCGCCTATAACGTCAGCCTCACGACAGTCACAGCGCCAGCGCATGCGATTACCAGCAGCGGAGTGCAAATGGTCGACTCCGCGCTGGTTTCCAGCGCCTCCTCCTATACCATCACCATCAGCGCGGTGGACACGACCTCGGTTCCTGGATCCACCACCGTCAACTATGACATCGCTGACACTACGGGTGCGACTGGGCCCTTCGCTGGCTCCAAGACCTACACCACCACCAATAATGCCAACATTGCAGTAACCGAGATTCCGGGCCTGTCATTGAGCATCCGCGGTGCCCCGGCGGTGGGCGACGTTCTCACTCTCGACCCGCGCGGGAGCATTTTCAGCGTCCTGGACGATGCGATTCGGGGCATTGGCAATGCTGCCAACGGTAATGCTGCGTCTCAGGCAGTGGGGCAGGCAATCAACAACATTGACATTGGCATGGGCCGCGTCTCGGCCATTCGAGGTCAGGCGGGCGACTTGCTTAACCGGGCGGACCGCATCAGCGCCAATCAGGACAAACGCAGCATTGAGGTTGAAGGCGATCGTTCCCGAGCCGAAGATCTGGACATGACCAAGGGCATCTCCGACTTTCAAAACCAGCAGACGGGCTATCAGGCGGCGTTGCAATCTTATGCCCAGGTGCAGAAGCTGTCGCTGTTCAATTTCCTGTAGTCCGACTCGGCAATTGCGTCAATCTGAATGCTACACATTTCGTAGCGCTTGTCGCACGCTTGACAAGCGTAAAGCCCAGATTCGGCTTAAATTCAGGGCATGGGAAATCTCTATCTGGTGCGACATGGACAGGCCTCGTTTGGCGCCGCCGACTACGACAATTTGAGCGACCTGGGTGTTCGCCAGAGCGAACAGCTGGGCGCATACTTTGCAAAAAAGAAGCATGCCTTTGAAGCCGTGCTGTGCGGCACTTTGAAGCGCCATGGTCAGACCTGGAATGGCATTGCGCAAGGGATGGGAGATGCTGCTCCTACCTTATCTCCCTTGGCATGGCCTGGCCTCAATGAATACGACAGTGAAGCTGTCATCGCAGCAATTTACCCACACCCCTTAACCAGGCCAGACTCGCCAGAAATGTACAAGCACCATTTCCGCCTACTGCGTGATGGTCTGACGCAGTGGATGAACGGCGTCGTGAGCCCCAAAGGCATGCCCACCTATGCCGAGTTCGTGCGAGGAGTCGTGTCGGCGCTCGACCATGTGCGCAGTCAGCACACCGGCAACGTGCTGATTGTCAGCAGTGGAGGCCCGATCTCCACAGCGGTTGGACACATTCTCGGTACTGCCTGCGAAACCACCATTGAACTCAATATGCGGATACGCAACAGTTCCATCACCGAACTGGTCTTTACGCCCAAGCGTCACATGCTGCTGACTTACAACACCCTGCCCCACCTGGATGACGCAGAATATGCGTCATGGATCACTTACGCTTGAGATTTCCCTTGCCGCAGCCACGCACTTTGCGGGCTGTAGCTTTAAGCTTTACAGGATTGTGTTTCACATGCGTCAGCGTGACGGCAACCCCACTGCTGAGGTGCCACGTTTCCTACGCCGGCACGACACAGACCATCGAGGCTAAACCGGTCGCTGACCCCTACCCTGTACCGTCCGTCGACATCGGGGGACGATTTCGTTTCAAGGCGGTCATGGTCGGTGACGTCGACCGCGTCGACCGGGTTGTGCTGTACACCTATCTGGACTCAAAACAGCAACCGATTCTTGTGCATCAGGCCAAGTACTTGCCGCCATTCGATCTGACACAAACTCCCTTGCTGTTGACTGGTGATCAGTTTGTGTTTGCCGGTCCCGTGGAGCGCGAACTGCAATACCGCTGCACGTTGGAAGGCAAGCGCACATGAGGGTCTTGACATCATGCTTGATCGCATTGTTCTTGGTGGTCTGCCCACCCTGCCGGGCGGACGCAAGCTTGGCCTCTGTCGATCTGGTTTTCGCAGGGGACATTGTGCTGGACGACACAGCGGGTGACTTGATCGCGCGTGGCGGTGACCCGTTCGCAGGCTTCGCAGGCTTTTTCCGCAACGCCGATATCCGCACCGTCAACCTGGAGTGCGTAATTGCAACCAAAGGTACCGCTGGCGACAAGAACTACACTTTCAGAGCGCATCCTCGCGTACTTCCCGTGCTCAAACGCCACTTCGATGCAGTAGCACTCGCCAACAACCATTCGGGAGACTTTGGCCGGGAGGCTTTTGCGGAAATGTTGGACCTGCTCAAGCAGGCAGGGCTGTCGCAATTCGGCGGCGGCCTCAATCTTTCACAGGCGCACGCCCCGCTGATCTTTGAGCGCAAAGGCATCCGCATAGCTCTGCTGGGTTACAACGAATTCATGCCCCGCAGCTTCGAAGCGGACTACGATGCGCCTGGCTTTGCCTGGAGCGAGGATGAACAGGTGATCGACGACATCCGCAAAGCACGTAGCACGCACCGTGCCGATGTGGTCATACCCGTCATGCACTGGGGTTGGGAGAACGAGTTGACCGCCAACCCGCGGCAGCGGCAACTCGCCCGCACCATGATTGATGCCGGAGCGGACGCCGTCATCGGTGGCCATCCGCACGTCACCCAGGACATCGAGCACTACCGTGGCAAGCCCGTTGTCTACAGCGTAGGCAACTTTGTCATGAAGGAAACGGACAACGACAACCAGCGAAGAGGCTGGCTGTTGCGACTGAAGATCGACAAGTCTGGGGTGACGGCCTTTGATACGCGGGTTGCACGGATCGACTTTGACGGGTTACCCCATGCCGACTACAAAACACCCAGCCCGTGCTGGCAGCGTGGTCAAACCGAAGTGGGACTTTGCACGCCAGCAGATTGAACAGGATACGCTATTCACGCCCGCGGGCCAGCAAAGCAGCAGAACATTACTCAGCGCACGGTGTGTCGCAACGTGTCTTTTGGCAGTTGGTGAATTTCAGCCAGCAATCGGGCCAATGCCCGCCCGGCAGCGCGAACCACTGCTCCACCTTTTTCGGCAGTCGCAGCAGCAGCATTTCCTGCGGCGCCCTGCGCGTTGTAATCCTGCATTTGCCACGCCAATTTGGCGCTCTTTCCATTTCCAAGAATCGGGCTGCTCCGAGCGCGGTGTTCTGATGTAGATGCAAAGTTCGAAGCCTGCGTCATATCGACTTGCTCGGGTGCAATTGCTAGCATCATGGATGTTTCCATGTCCCCGGCATGAACTCCAAAGCGGTGCTCATGGTCACTGAAAAGCT
>CAJBVC010000925.1 GCA_903958915.1 uncultured beta proteobacterium | reverse complement strand
CGTTACGTCGAAAACTCCCACCAAAGTGCCGCGCTCTACCGCGACCTCTACCCTGCAGCCGGTTCATTGGTGACGGCCAGGCAGTTGCAAGGCAAGGAACTGAGCTACAACAACATCGCCGATGCCGACGCGGCGTGGGAATGTGTCAAGGGGTTTAACACCCCGGCGTGTGTCATCGTAAAACACGCCAACCCCTGTGGCGTGGCGGTAGGGGCGGATGCGCTGGAGGCCTACAGCAAGGCGTTTCAGACCGATCCCACCTCCGCTTTTGGGGGCATTATTGCCCTCAACACGCCGCTGGACGAGCGTGGGGCGCTACAAATTTCGAAGCAGTTTGTGGAGGTGCTGATGGCGCCAAGCTACACGCCCGAAGCGTTGGCCGTGTTCAAGACCAAAGTCAACGTGCGCATTTTGCAGATCGACCTGCCGCTGCCGGGCCAGGGGCGCAACACGATGGACATGAAGCGCATTGGCTCCGGCATGCTGCTGCAAACCGCCGACAACCATGAACTGGCGCTGGCTGACCTGAAAGTGGTCACCACGAAGCAGCCTACCGCCGAAGAATTGAATGACATGCTGTTTGCCTGGAAGGTGGCCAAGTACGTCAAGAGCAACGCCATCGTTTTCTGCAAGGGCGGTATGACCATGGGCGTGGGCGCCGGTCAGATGAGCCGGCTCGATTCGGCACGTATTGCCAGCATCAAGGCGGGCCACGCCAATTTGTCACTCTCCGGTACGGTGGTAGCGAGCGATGCGTTCTTCCCGTTCCGCGACGGACTGGACGTGGTGGTCGATGCCGGTGCCACCTGCATCATCCAGCCGGGCGGCTCGATGCGCGACGATGAGGTGATTGCTGCTGCCAACGAGCGTGGCGTGGCGATGGTGTTTTCCGGGGTGCGCCACTTCCGTCACTGACCTCTGAGTAGTGGTTTGGAGCAAGTTCATCACGGCACGGGGCAGGGTAGTGGTGTCAGATCCGTCCGTCTGGGTTCTGCCAGTTCAGCTCCGAAGCACTGATGGAGTCATCCTTGTGAAGGTCCCGGGCGATCCTGAAACCCGTGCGGCTTGGCTGACTGCCAGCGACCCAATTTGAACGCATCGCTGATGCCTTGCGTTTGATCAAAGACTGGTCGCGTCGGCACACTCATGCAAGCAGCTCCATTCTTGTTTTTCCATTTTTGAAGTTCATAATTGAATTTTCGAACGGAGATATGCATCATGGATATCAATGGATTTCTTGAAGTAGGTGGGTACTTCGTCAATGTCACTCCGCACAATGAGCACACCGGAAGGTGGGTGTCCTGGGTCCGCTTTGAACGCGCCAGTGATTTCACAGAAAAGAAGACCAGCATTCCCGGCATTCGTATGCGTGTTCCGCATGACTTTCCGACCCAGGAAAAGTCTGTGGAAGCGGGTTACGAGTACGCGCGGCAATTGGTGGATGCTGGCGACGTCGATCTGTGATGTGTGGCACAGCTTGACTCGCAGCGAGTCTGTGGGATGAGTTTCTTGCTGGCGCAGAACTGATCGGTAGATGGCGCAAGCATTCAGTTCGTT
Source organism: uncultured beta proteobacterium (assembly GCA_903958915.1). Lineage (GTDB taxonomy): Bacteria > Pseudomonadota > Gammaproteobacteria > Burkholderiales > Burkholderiaceae_C > Allorhodoferax. The sequence goes on along the minus strand of CAJBVC010000925.1, from coordinate 1,397 downwards.
TGCCGCCGTGCGCCCGCGCGCATTTCCGCTCGACATAAGTGCAGCCCTTGAATAACACCATTGCTTGCGAAGACATGCTATGGATGGTTGTCGCCAAAGGCGAGGTTGGAACGGCGCAGTATCCAGTGGGGCAAAGTAATCCCCGGATCACGCAATACCACGCGGACACCAACATCCACGGTTACGACGACAAGGCGTCGTGGTGTTCTTCGTTCGTAAATTGGTGCCTGGGTCAGGCCGGAATTGCTGGCACGCACTCTGCGTTGGCCCGTTCCTGGCTGGATTGGGGCGAAGCACTGGCGTCGCCCGTTGCGGGTTGCGTAGCAGTTTTATACCGGGAGGATCCGTGCAGTTGGAAAGGCCACGTGGGGTTCTATTTGCGCCATGACGGGAGCCATGTTTACCTGTTGGGCGGCAATCAGCTTGGGCAAGTGCGGGAGCACTTCTATCCGGTCGGGTCCGTGTTGGGCTACCGCTGGCCGAAGCCTTCATCTCGCGTGGGGCTTGTGGTGCCCTCTGCAAGCCTAGAATTGAAGAACTGAACCGCAGTTCTATTTGCTGGAAGGAGCCCTGCTTATGTTGCTTAAACCGTTTCGAACATTGCCATTGCTGAGTCTGGCCGCGTTGGTGTTGGGTGGCCCTTCCATCGGGTTTGCAGAGGAAAAACCGCAGTCGCTATATGAAAAACGGCTCAGCATCATCAGAGGGACATCGCCAGGCATCGTGATCTACGGTGGCGAAAAGCCTGCGGTACCGGCACCGGCGGCAGTACCTGCACCAGCACCTGTAGCGGCGGCTTCAGCACCCAAAGCGTTGAAGGCCGAGTTAAAGTCGGCTGCACAAACGGTACCCCAAGCGCCCTCCAAGTCTGAGTTCTTAAGCACGTTGCCGCGTTTAAGTGGCAGGTCCATGAATACGGCACGCAGTCTTGGCACGGGGGACGAAGGCATCCAGGTTCCAACCGCGCGCACGGCATCGCAACCCATTGCAGATCCAGTGACAAAACCCTAAGCCAACGCAGACCCTGCTTGCGTGAGCAGCTATCTTGTTTATAGCAGCTTGAACACCTCGGCGGCAGCTTCCACCGTCGCCGCAATGTCCGCGTCGGTATGCGCCGCACTCATGAATCCGGCTTCGTAGAGGGCTGGTGCAAAGTACACGCCCCGGTCGAGCATGCCGTGGAACAGGGCATTGAAACGCTTGTTGTCGGTGGTCATGACCTTGGCGTAATTCTGCGGCAGCGCATCGAACAGAAAGAAGCCGAACATGCCGCCTTCGCTGTCCACACTGAAGGGCACACCGGCCTGATCGGCAGCGGCTTGCATGCCGGCCATTAACTTTTGCGTTTTAGCGCCGAGTGCTTCGTAGAAACCGGGTTTACCTATTTCCCGCAATGT
>CAJBVC010000924.1 GCA_903958915.1 uncultured beta proteobacterium | reverse complement strand
TAAATCCGCATCATTTCCTGCTGCATTTCCTGCGGTTTGTCTTTGAGGCGCTCACGCATTTCGGTGATCTTTGGATTGATCGCCTTCATCTTGGCCATGCTGGCATAAGCCTTGGCGTTCAGCCAATAGAACGCCGCCTTGAGCAACACCACCAAGGCCACCATCGCCCAACCCCCGTTCTGGATGAATCCGTGCAGTTTGTCGAGCAGCCAGTACAGTGGCTTGGCCAGAATCGTGAGCCAGCCGTAATCCTTGACCAACTCCAGACCTGGCGCGAGCTTTTCAAGCTGGGTTTCCACCTGCGGTCCGGCAAAAAACTTCGCATCCACCACCTTGGTTGCACCCGGTGCAATAGGCTCCAGCGGAGCGATCATGGTGGCACGGTAGCAACAATCGGCCACGCCAGAGCCAATGTCTACGCCATCAAGAGAATAGTTGCGCTGCACGCCGTCGGGCAATAGCCAGGCGCTGGCAAAGTAGTGCTGGACCATGGCAACATAACCGTTGGCCGACTGTTTTTCGTAGTCGGCATTCTTCTTCTTGATGTCGGTGAACTCGACCTTCTGGTATTTCTTGGCATCGGTATAGACCGCCGGTCCGGTGAAAGTGGAATAGAACGACGACTCCCCCGCAAGCTTGTTGCCATCGCGCACCAACTGGAAATACACCTGCGGCGCAATCGGTACGCCTGACACGTTGGTCAACTCATGCCTGACGGCCATGTCGTAGGCACCACGACGCAGTGTGTACGTCTTGACCAGCTTGACGCCGCCGACTTCGGCAGAAGTAAAGCGCAAAACCATGTCATCCGTGCCATCGGGCAGGGAGCGCGACCCCGAAAAGACCATGGGAGTCTTGTGCGTTGGAAAAGCGCCCGCTGTTGCGCCGCCAATCACCCCGGTTTGCGCCAGATACACACGCTCCTTGGAGTCATCGAGCAAAACGAAATTGCCGGCTTTTTCCGTGCCGTCCACATGTTTGGTGAACTCGGTGCGCACGATGGAGCCACCCTCGGACTCAAAAGTGATTTTCAGCACATCCGTACTGACCTCAATGCGCTCTTTAGGTACAGCAGGAGCAGCAGCGGTACTCGCTGGCACGGCCGCCACCGCAGAGGCACCCGACGGTGCCACGGCCCCCGGAACGCTTGCTTCAGCCGAAGCTGGCATTTGTGCAGTCTGTGCAGCTTCCCGTGTCTGTTTTTGCTGCGCTGGAGCGGGAAAGAAAGTGGCTTGCTTGCCGTTGTAAAGTTGCCACTGGTCCCACAGCATGACTATGGAGAAGCCAAAGATCACCCAAAGAATGGTGCGCCGAATATCGTTCATGAGGATTTCTTTTCGGAAGAATTGGTGAACCGAGTCAGGAGGGAAAGCGGCGCAGTCGGGACCGGGTCGTGCCCACCGGCGCACCAGGGGTGGCAACGGACCAGCCGGGCCACAGTGAGGTAACTGCCCTGCGCCGCACCGTGCACCTGCAAGGCTTCGAGCGCATAGGCCGAACAGGTCGGCTCAAAGCGGCAAGCCGAGCCCAGCCAGGGGCTCAGGAAATAGCGGTAACCGCGCACGATACCGGTCAGTGTGGATTGCATGATGGTCACGCTGCGACTCCTCCATCACGTGCGCTGTCCATCGTTTGTGCACGAGCAAACAACACCAGGAGTTCCGCACGCACCGCGGCGCGCAACCGGTCGGAAGAGGCGCTGATGAATTGAGAGCGTTCGAACCCCGAGCGCAAACGCACCAGGTGTGCTCCAGGCCGCAGATCAGACTCGACTTCGGCACTCACACTGTAAATCTGGCGCTTGATGCAATTGCGCGTCACTGCCCGCTTGGCCCAGCGTTTGGGAACCATGGCTCCCAACCACACGGCACATGTCGGAAAAAGCGGTGGAACGGGCATCGCAGTTGCCTCGGAGGTGCCAAGTGCACAGTGGTGCAAGGCAAAGTGCGCGGTCCGCGCGAGCGTCGCACCCTTCAGAACCGCCTGGAACTGCGGTCGGGTTTTCAAGCGCAACACGGTTGGCTCAGGGGTGCGCCATACAGCCGCGAAAGCGATGCAGGCGCCTGAACACTAAACCGCAACAGACGATCAGACCGCCAGACGCTTGCGACCCTTGGCACGGCGTGCGTTGATCACAGCGCGGCCCCCTCGGGTCTTCATGCGAATAAGGAAACCGTGGGTACGGGCACGGCGGATTTTGGAAGGTTGGTAGGTGCGTTTCATAATATTCTCTGATCCAACGCCCATACCCTTGAGGCGCAGAGCCTCACAGCATGGGAGTTTTTCACGTTAAACCCCGAACACAATCAGGGAAACCGCGGATTATCGCAAATTTTCTGAATGCCGGCAACACCTTGCAGTCCACACTACGCGTAAAACCAGAACTTGCTGTGTGCTTTGGTGGGTTACATTTCATTTGTGGATAAGGTTTTGATAAATTACAATTTGCAGCGCAGAGACAAGTAACTATCCACAGAAGTAGAAGAGCAAAATGCACGAAGGACATCCTTCCAAACACGCACCATCACCTGGCTTGGACATTGGCCAGAGCCTCTGGCAAAGTTGTGTAGACCTGTTGGCCCAGGAACTGCCGGAGCAGCAATTCAACACCTGGATTCGCCCCTTGAGCGCCCAGATTCCGGAAGACTTTTCCAAGGTCACCATTTTTGTTGCCAACCGCTTCAAGCTGGACTGGGTGCGAGCCCAATACAGTGCCCGTATAGCGGCCACCCTGGAGAAGTTGTACGGCCAGCCGGTTCAGGTTGAGTTAGCGATCACTCCCAGGGAAACCATTACCAGAGTTGCAGCACAGCCGATGGCACGCGAAATGGCAGTGGTAGAGGAAATTGCCGATGTTGCGGAGGAGCGCAGCAGCACTGGCCCGAAGAATCGGCTTAACAGCATGCTCACCTTCGAGACTCTGGTGGAAGGCACGGCCAACCGCATGGCGCGCGCCGCAGCCATGCATGTGGCAACCATGCCCGGGCATCTTTACAACCCTCTTTTTATCTATGGTGGCGTCGGTCTCGGGAAGACGCATTTGATGCACGCCGTGGGCAACCGCCTGATGGGCGACCGCACGGACGCCAAAGTTCTCTACATCCATGCAGAACAGTTTGTTTCGGATGTGGTTAAAGCCTATCAGCGCAAGACATTCGACGAATTCAAGGAACGTTACCACTCGCTGGATTTGCTGTTGATTGATGATGTGCAGTTCTTTGCCAACAAGGAGCGCACGCAAGAGGAGTTCTTCAACGCGTTCGAGGCGCTGCTGACCAAAAAGTCGCACATTGTGATGACCAGTGACACCTATCCCAAGGGCCTCACGGATATTCATGAGCGCCTGGTGTCACGCTTCGATTCGGGACTGACGGTGGCGCTGGAGCCGCCCGAACTGGAGATGCGGGTGGCCATTTTGATCAATAAGGCCCGCGTAGAAGGCTCGGAGATGCCGGAGGAAGTGGCGTTCTTTGTAGCCAAGAACGTGCGCTCGAACGTGCGTGAGCTGGAAGGCGCGCTGCGCAAAATTCTGGCCTACTCGCGCTTTAACCAGAAGGAAATCTCGATTGCGCTGGCGCGCGAGGCGCTGCGTGACCTGCTGTCCATCCAGAACCGGCAGATTTCGGTGGAAAACATCCAGAAGACGGTGGCCGACTATTACAAGATCAAGGTCGCTGACATGTACTCCAAAAAGCGCCCGGCAAGCATCGCCCGGCCACGCCAGATTGCCATGTACCTGGCCAAGGAACTGACGCAAAAGAGTCTTCCGGAAATTGGCGAGTTGTTTGGCGGGCGCGACCACACCACGGTGTTGCATGCGGTGCGCAAGATCGGTGGCGAACGTCAGCAAATGACCGACTTGAACCAGCAGTTGCATGTACTGGAGCAAACCCTGAAGGGCTAAGCGCTTTAAATACGCCAAAACCTGAAATTTGGCCGCTAAAACTGGGAAAATGGCGGTATTTGCCGCGGAATCGCTAATTTGGTGCAGGCAAGTCGAATAACAGACACAACACAGAGGTTGACATGATCGTATTGAAGGCAACGCAGGACAAAGTCCTATCGGTTCTGCAGGCCGTATCCGGCATTGTCGAGCGCCGGCACACCTTGCCTATTCTGGCCAACGTGCTGTTGCGCAAAACCGGCACGTCAGTGCAGCTGACGACCAGCGATCTGGAAATCCAGATCCGGACTACCGCGGAGCTGGGCGGCGACACCGGCAGCTTCACCACGACGGTTGGCGCTCGCAAGTTGATCGACATCCTGCGCACCATGCCCGCCGACCAGACCGTTTCTCTGGAGTCGAGCCAAAGCAAGGTGATTCTCAAAGGCGGCAAAAGCAAGTTCACGCTGCAGACCATGGCAGCCGAAGACTTTCCTTTAGTGCAGGAATCGGCCAACTTCGGCCCGGCATTCAACGTGCCGCAACGGACCCTGAAGAATTTGCTCAGCCAAGTCTCATTCGCCATGGCGGTGCACGACATCCGCTATTACCTCAACGGTATTCTGTTTGTGGCTGAAGGCAAGCAGTTGAGTCTGGTGGCCACAGACGGTCACCGGCTGGCGTTTGCGTCCGCGGCACTCGATGTGGAAGTGCCCAAGCAGGAAGTAATTTTGCCGCGCAAGACCGTGGTGGAGATGCAGCGCCTGCTGAGCGACAACGATGGCGCCATCGAGATGCAGTTTGCCAACAACCAGGCCAAGTTCGTATTTGATGGCATGGAGTTCGTGACCAAGCTGGTGGAGGGAAAGTTCCCGGACTACAACCGCGTCATCCCCAAGAACCACAAAAACGCCGTCACCCTGGGGCGCACCGCCTTGCTGGCGACTTTGCAGCGCACCGCCATTCTCACCAGCGACAAATTCAAGGGCGTGCGCCTGAACCTCGACCCGGGCTCCCTGCGGGTGGCGTCCAACAATGCCGAGCAAGAGGAAGCCGTGGACGAGCTCGACATCGACTACAGCGGTGACAGCATCGAGATTGGCTTCAACGTGACCTACCTGATTGATGCACTGGCCAACATGAAGCAGGACATGGTCAAGCTGGAGCTCTCCGACGGCAATAGCTCGGCACTGTTCACGGTTCCCGACAATGCCACCTTC
>CAJBVC010000923.1 GCA_903958915.1 uncultured beta proteobacterium | reverse complement strand
GTCAAAATCCAGTCCACCGTGACACCGGTACTGCAGCTGGCGGCAGGCTGGAATCTGGTGGGCAATGGTGTGGAAGCCTCCGTTCCGGTGGCTACGGTGTTCAACGATGCGAGCAAGGTCAACGCGCTGTGGAAGTGGGTGAATTCCGGCTGGGCCTTCTACTCCCCAGCCCAGGCCGATGGAGGACAAGCGTATGCAGCGAGCATGGGCTACCAGCCACTTGCCACCCTCAACGCGGGCGATGGATTCTGGCTGCAGGCCCAGAAGGCGTTCAACCTCTCGCTGCCCGCAGCGCCACCGGTACTGTCTGCGAGTTTCAAGTCGCATCCGACAGGCGCCACCGTGGGCGGCGGCAGCCGCGCCCTGCCGACAGGCTGGAGTTTAATTGCGGTGGGCGACTCACCCACCGCACTGCAGTTCAACGTGGCCGTGAGCGCCAGTGGCACTGCCGCAACCACCACCCCTGCGCCACAGAACGTCACCAGCCTGTGGGCCTGGGACGCTAGCAAGCAACGCTGGGCTTTCTGGTCGCCCAGCCTCCTCAACGACGGCACGCTGGCGGCTTTTCTCGCGCAGCAAAATTACCTGGACCTCAACAGCCTGGCGACCACGCCCACGGGCACCCTCGCGCCGGCGACCGGTGTCTGGGTGCAGCGGCCCTGAACGATGGCAACCCAGGGAACTTTGGCGCAGCTTCGGTACTGCTGGATTGCTATTTGTTTTGTAGCTACTTACGCACTACCCGCAAGCGCCAGCACCACTTTTGATGCAGTAAAGGCTGCGCACCGTTCCTCAGATGTACAGGTTCTGGACGTGCGCGGCGAGTTGCTGCACCGCGTGCGCACCGACGCCACCGTGCGCCGGGGGAGCTGGGTTCCGCTGGCCGACATTTCCCCCGCGCTGCGAACCGCGCTGGTGCTGTCCGAAGACAAGCGCTTTTACGAGCACAGTGGCGTTGATTGGCAGGCGGTCTCGGCAGCAGCCTGGGCCAACCTCTGGAACAAGAAGACGCGCGGTGCCTCCACCATCACCATGCAGCTCGCCGGCTTGCTCGACGACGATCTCAAGCGTGATGCTGGTGGGCGGTCTGTGGCGCAAAAGCTTGGTCAGACGGTGTCGGCGCAGTGGCTTGAACGCAGCTGGCGCAAGGACCAGATCCTGGAGGCCTACCTCAACCTGGTGCCGTTTCGAGGCGAGCTGGTGGGCATCGATGCGCTGAGCCGCACCCTGTTTGGCAAGGCCGCCCACGGGCTGGACTTTCGCGAAGCCGCCGTCACCGCCGCTCTGGTGCGTGCGCCCAATGCGGCCGGGCAGCGGGTCGCGCAGCGTGCCTGCAACGTGCTGCGCAGCGTACAAGGCTCCAACGCAGACTGCGAGGCGCTCGACATCTTCACCAGCGCCGCCCTGCGACGGCGCGATTACCCGGCCAGCGACGGCACTGCACCGCATGTGGCACGCCAGGTGGCGCAGCAGGCCAAGGCTGGCAGCGTGCGCACCACGTTGCAGGCTCCGTTGCAGCGCTTTGCCATGGAAACGCTGCAACGGCACCTGCGCGAGCTGCGGCAGCGCAACGTGGAAGATGGTGCCGTAGTGGTGCTGGACAACGCCAGCGGTGCGGTGCTGGCGTGGGTGGGTTCGTCAGGCGAACTCAGCCAGGCGGGCGAGGTGGATGGCGTCACGGCCCTGCGCCAACCGGGCTCGACCCTGAAGCCTTTTTTGTATGCGCAGGCCATTGCCGAGCGGCGCCTGACCGCTGCCTCCCTCATCGAAGACTCGGGCACCCAGATTCAGACCGCTGGCGGCTTGTATATCCCACAGAACTACGACCACCAGTTCAAGGGCTGGGTGTCGGTGCGTACCGCACTCGGCGCCTCGCTCAATGTGCCTGCGGTTCGTACCCTGGTGATGGTGTCACCTGACGCCTTTCACCGGCAACTGCGCCGGCTGGGGCTGCCCCTGCTGGAGAGTGGCGACTATTACGGCTACAGCCTGGCGTTGGGCAGCGCGGAAGTGTCGCTGCAGAGCCTCACCAATGCCTACCGCACGCTGGCCAATGGCGGGCGCTGGAGTACCACCACCCTGCTGCCGCGCGGCAAGACGGCGTCTGTGGGCGTGCTTGATCCGGGCGCCGCCTTCATTGTGGGCGACATCCTGAGCGACAACTTGGCGCGCGCGCGCACCTTTGGCAGCGACAGCCTGCTGACCACCCGTTTCTGGAGCGCCGTGAAGACCGGTACCAGCAAGGACATGCGCGACAACTGGGCGGTGGGGTGGTCACAGCGCTACACGGTGGGCGTGTGGGTGGGTAACGCCAGCGGCGCACCGATGTGGGATGTGAGCGGCACCTCGGGTGCGGCACCGATCTGGGCTTCCGTGATGCAGTTCCTGCACACCACAGTACCCAGTGCCGCACCAAAACCACCCACGGGGGTGGTCCCCGCCACGATTGATTTTGCAGCGGCGACGCAGGCCTCAACGATGGTCGAGGCCCGTCGTACCGAGTGGTTTCTGGCAGGCACTCAACAGCGCTCGTTTGCTATGCTTTCAGAAGCGCCTTACGCACATGCAGCGGGCGCTGCAGCGCAAAAAGGACCAAGGAATAATGCTGCGCTGCAAGCGCGCATCGTGGCTCCCGCTGATCGCACCATCATTGCCCTGGACCCCGACATTCCACCCAGCCGCCAGCGCCTGAGCCTGCAAGCTAGCGGTGCCAACCTGCGCTGGCGGGTCGATGGCAAGCCCCTCGCAACGGGCAACTCCGCGCAATGGCAGCCCTGGCCAGGACGGCACACGATTCAGATCACCGACACCCAAGGCCAGGTGCTGGATACGGTGCGGGTTGAAGTTCGGGGCGCCGGTGTGAACGACCGTCAACCAAAGCAGGCACAGGCAGGCACTTTTTGACCTGCATCAACTTAAGCGCGAAGTGCTCCAGGTTGGCCTCAGGGGGAGGCAGGTGGGCAGGTAAGATGTTTCACATCACTGACTTCATAAGAAAGAACAACTCCCATGAGCCAAGCCCTCAGCGCCACCATCCGTACCGTCGCCCTGGTGGGCCACGGCGCCAGCGGTAAAACCACCCTGGTAGAAAGCCTGCTGGCTGCCACCGGCGAAATCGCAAGCCGCGGCAGCGTAGAAAAAGGCAACACCGTATGCGACTTTGATGCACAGGAGAAAGACCTGGGCCACTCATTGCAAACGGCCGTTGTGAGCTTCAAGGCCGGCAATGCCCGCGTCCATGTGATCGATACACCCGGATACCCCGACTTTGCCGGCCAATCGATTGCAGCACTGGCCGGGGTTGACACCGCGCTGATCGTGGTCAATGCACAGTCTGGCATCGAACTCTCCACCGAACGCATGTTCGCGCTGGCCGGAGAGCGCGGCCTGTGCCGCATGATTGTCATCAACAAGATTGACGCCGACAACGTGGACCTGCCCATGTTGGTGTCTCAGATCCGTGAGCGTTTTGGCAACCAGTGCCTGCTGCTCGATCTGCCCACCCACAATGGCGAGGACGTGGTGGAACTGCTGGGCCATGCCGACGGTGAGAGCGACTTTGCGTCGGTTGCTGCCGCGCACCGCAGCCTGATTGACCAGATCGTCGAGGAAGACGAAAACCTGATGGCACGCTATCTGGAAGACGGTGTCGACCCTACCCTTGAAGAGTTGCATGCACCGTTTGAAGCGGCCCTGCGCTCGGGCCACCTGATTCCCATCCTGTTCGTGTCGGCCAAAACCGGCGCCGGCTTGCCCCAGTTGCTCGATGCGCTCGACAAACTCGCGCCCAACCCGGCTGAAGGCAACCCGCCTCCTTTCTATCGGGGCGAGCCCAACGAAGAACCGCAAGCGTTCCAGGCGCAGCCGGACGACGCGTTGCATGTGCTGGCCCACGTTTTCAAGGTGGTGATGGACCCGTTCATTGGCAAGCTCGGTGTGTTCCGGGTGCACCAGGGCACGATTCGCAAGGACGCCCAGCTTTTTGTGGGCTCGGGCAAACGCCCCTTTAAAGTGGCCCACCTGTACCGCTTGCAGGGTAAGGAATATGTGGAAGTGCCCAGCCTGGTGCCCGGCGATATCGGCGCCGTGGCCAAGGTAGACGACATTGATTTCGACGCCGTGCTGCACGACTCGCACGACGAAGACAACATCCACCTCAAACCACTGCAGTTTCCGCTGCCGATGCAGGGGCTGGCGGTGCAGACGCGCAAGAAGAGCGACGAACACCGCCTGTTTGATGTGCTGCACAAACTTGAGCTCGAAGACCCCTGCTTCAAGGTCGAGCGTCACCCCAGCACCAATGAGACCGTCATTCGCGGCCTGGGTGAGATGCATCTGCGCGCCAAACTCGCCCGCATGCTGCAGCAGTTCAAGCTGGAGCTCGACACCAGCCCGCCACAAATTGCCTACCGCGAAACCATTACCCAGAACGCCGAAGGGCACTGCCGCCACAAGAAACAAAGCGGTGGCGCCGGCCAGTTTGGTGAAGTGATGCTGCGTATAGAGCCGATGGCGCGGGGCGCCGGCTTTGAGTTTGTCGACGTGGTCAAAGGCGGCGCCATTCCCGGGGTGTTTATGGCAGCGGTGGAAAAAGGTGTGCGTCAGGCGCTCGCTGACGGTGTGGTGGCCGGATTCCCGGTACACGATCTGAAAGTGATTGTGTTTGATGGCAAGACCCATGCGGTGGACGGCAAGGACATTGCGTTTACGCAAGCGGGTCGCAAGGCAACGATGGAGGCAATTCTGAAAGCGCATCCGATCGTGCTCGAGCCCATGGTCAACATCGAAGTGGTGGCGCCCGAAGCTTCGATTGGAGACCTTACCGGCGATCTGGCCAGCAAGCGCGGCCACGTCACCGGCACCACGCCGCGCCCCGCCGGCACCGTCGGTATTGCCGGACAAATTCCGCTGGCCGAATTGGACGACTATCAGGGACGCCTCAAATCACTGACCGCAGGCCAAGGCTCCTACAGCATCGAGTTTTCGCACTACGCGCCAGTGCCCGCACAGCTGCAGGCCAAGCTGATGGCAGCGCACAAAACCGTCGACCCAGACGAAGAGTGACATCGGGCGGTATTCCTACCGCTCCCATGCTGCGGCGCATTGCCCACCTCGACATGGACGCGTTTTACGCGTCCGTCGAGTTGCTGCGCTACCCCCAGCTCAAGGGCTTGCCAGTGGTCATTGGTGGCGGGCGGGCCAACATCGCACAAGCGCTGGAACACCTGCGCCAGCAAGCCCTGGCCGATGAGCCCGACAAGGAGAGGGACGCCGCCGCACAACGCGAAGCGCAGCGCCGCATTCCCATCGACGCCTTTGCCAAACTTGCCAACTACACCGGGCGCGGTGTGGCCACCACCGCGACCTACGCGGCACGCCAGATTGGGGTCGGGTCGGCCATCGGGCTGATGAAAGCTGCCAAGCTGTGTCCACAGGCCATTTTGCTGCCAGTGGATTTTGATGAGTACCGAAAATACTCGCGCCAGTTCAAGACCATCATCACCGAGATCGCACCGGTCATGGAAGACCGCGGCATCGACGAGGTCTACATC
>CAJBVC010000922.1 GCA_903958915.1 uncultured beta proteobacterium | reverse complement strand
GGACTCTTGCAACGTCAATATGTACTTGATCGATGAAGAGTCTTCCAGAGCATCTAGAAACCCTTGCTCTACCGTCCCAGGATTGCCAAAGATGTGGTCCACTCCATCCGCTTGCAATTGCTCCACAACCGCATAGTGTCCGCTACGTACCATTCTTGCTCCCGAAGGTGGTCGAAATTGTCGATCTAAGCTCGAAACTACCAACCGGAACGTTTAAGGCCGCTGGTCACAACATCCACGAATCGGTCTCCAAATTCGTGAGCACACTGCAGCGAGCGTGCTGTGATAAAGGGGTAGTCAACAATCACTGAGGTCTGCTTGCCGAAATTTCCATGGTACTGTCCATGAGGACCCACGGCATCAGCAAGAATATATTCGAGAACATAGGGGGGCGGTCCCATATTGAAATCTGTTCCAACGAACCCCGTGCCATCGTGGTAGTCGTACTCGATGCAGTGGCCCGTAACGTGCTTGCCAGAAATGATGGCACGTCGCTCATTGAAATCTCGAGCGAACACCAAGGTCGCTACGCCGTAGCAAATTGCTCCGATTGGCTTGTTTGCGCCGTGAAAGCCTAGAACCAGGTCATGAACGCGCTGGTTGTTCACCATGTCCACAATCGGTCCGCTACCCCCAACGAGCAAGATCGCGTCGTAGGCCTCCAATGCTTTTTCCTGCGCCATGCGCCGTTTCTCATAGTACGCCTCGAGTTTGCGCAGAAAGTCTGGAGCGCTGAAATAGGGTCGCTCAGGGAATAACTCCGACAGGTTCAGCGTTCTATCGAGTTCGTTGGTCTTTTCGAACTCCACCACCAACTCCGCGTCAGAAGCTGACGTCACACAAACGCCAAGTGGAGGGTCAAAATACTTCGGGTCCGTACTGGGTGGCAACACTGGTGAGCGTTTGCCCTTGGGAGTGACGAAATCAAATTCGTAACCAGCCGTCTTGAGTTTCTTCAGGGGACCTACTAGCTCGATCCCCCAATAACCCCACTCCGACATCACCGCTAGAACGCGCTTTTTCTCTGCCATCTGACTCTCCTTAAACAGGTATTCATGACAATCATCAAAACTGTGAGCGTCAGAAATGATATGCCAAAACTTCAACGTAAGCTAGAGAGGCGGCAACAATATTTCATCTGAACTTCCTACGGTCCTATGGAGGGCACAAGACTGGTGCGATAAGGCTTGATGGATTTAGAAAATGGGTGGAACAATGGGCTTGCTGTAACGCCAGCTTGCCTGTGCTGGTGCCTAAAGAAGCCGCGGGACCATGGCACAGATGCAGCAGTTCCAGCAGTTGGCGAAATTGCGTTTCGCATAAATCTGCACCAATCGGGAGGCCTACAAATCCGTATCTCGCGTGCAAATATTCCATGCCAGCGTGGTCTGCGACCGCAGCATTCACAGTCTTGATCTTGTTCGCCATTGCACGGTCCAACGGGCTCTCAGTATTTCTTGAAATTCTTTCACGTGAAAGCACTCCTTGGCACATGAAAGTCAAATCGTTCAGGCGCGTCCTCAAATGCCCACGCTCCTGACCCGGCAAGCATCTTCCAAGACATTTGACTTGCAACCTGCACAGACTGGCTTTACAAACTAGTCGACTCAGGGAGTTGCTGGTTAAGCCAGTGGCCAAGTAGATTGAGGCTATCAGGAAATCGGTTGGGCCTGCCGGCGTCGCTTTGCCTCGGATTCGATTGCAAGGATTAGTGCCGGTTGCTGTCCTGCGAGCCGATAGAAGTCTGCTACCTCAAGTACAAGCACAGTGCAGGGAGCGACGGTAACGACGTCGGCAGTTCGCGGCTTGCGATCCAGAAGAGCCATCTCGCCAAAGAATTCTCCGTCTTTGAGAGTAGCCCGGGTCTGACCCAAATGCACCTGGACAGCGCCACTTACCAGGAAGTACATTGATTCGCCTTGTTCGCCCTTGCGTATCACGGTCACCCCCGCCGGGATACTTAGCGAACGCAGTTGCCCAACGATATCAGCGAGGGCGATCGCGCCCACTTCACTAAAGAACGGCACGCGCGCAACCAGATCCCAGATACGCATAAATTCCCGCCTGCGAATTTCCTCTGCAAATCCATTGGCAAGAATACCGGCAAGCAGTGCCATTACCGAGATGCCCGACAGCATGACGAGTCCACCAAGCACTCGACCGCCCAGGCTTAGTGGGACGACATCACCGTAACCTGTAGTGGTTAACGTTACAACTGCCCACCACAGGGAAGCAGGAATGCTACCGAAGAATTGGGGCTGGGCCTCAGCTTCAAGCCAATGTGCTACGGTCGCGGAGGAAAATAGCACAATTGTGAAAAGCGCAGCTGCGGCGCCGAGGGCAGAGCGCTCATTGTGAAACACCCGAGCGATGAGAGCAACTCCTGTAGAACGTGCCGCAAGCTTGAATACCCAGAGCAGAACAAAGACCGAAGCAGACTCGGCGCCCAGTCGTGCACCGCCCGACGCGACAGCAAGTGCTGGGACGACTGCCAACAGGTCTATGACTCCCTGTGGCGATATAGCCCACAAAAGGCGAGCCTTGCTCTCTGATGTCGTCATAGCCTGGTACATCTCAGGTGCTATCCATAGTCGCACCAGATACTCGACAAGAAAAAGCACAGAAACGGTGCCCGTGACAATGGCCGCAATGGACCGAGTCGATTCTGTCAATACTTCAACAGTTCCAACGGATACAGAAAGAATCCCCAACAAATTCAGACACACCTCTAGGCGACGGACACGCCGTGCCGCCAAGCTCTGGTTTGACAGATCCACCAGAAGGCAAATTTGCGCGCGCCGCGTCATCCGGATTCCCAATTGGTTGAGTCCATTTAAATTCTACAGGATTGCCCGCAAAAGGGGCGTGCGGTTATAAGCGCGATCCTGCCTTTCGTGCGCAAGCGCACTGGCATCGACTTCAAGTGCCGTCAAACTGAAAGGCGAAACCACTCTTGAACCTTGCTCCACGTGTAGTTTCTATGCCGGTGGCTGTGATTGAGGCGGTGGTAAAGCGGTCTGGGCAGCCAACTGACAAGCCGACACATCATGACGACAGTGGCCGCACCAATGATTGGCGCAACAGCGTACGGCCATTGACCAATTAGTTGCTGCGCGACTACGGCTGCGCCATACGCACGAGCAGGATTGAAACTGGCCCCCGTGACCGTTGCCAGTGCGAATGTCACTGCTGCCAAATAGACGGCAAGCGCCAGCGGCGCATAGCGGGTCATGTTCTTGTGACTGAGTGTATAGAACAGGACGGAAATCAAGCCCGCGGTGGCAGCGCCCTCCAGCACAACGATCTTGACCGCATTCTCGGCAGCAACTGGACTGAGCACGCCAAATCCTACCGTCTGAAAGGGTCCAGGAAGAAGGAATGTCAACAATCCACACGCGACCATAGCGCCACCAAACTGCCCCAGTGCGTAGACCAGAAACTCGGCAAAGTCCATTCGTCCTTGCAGCCAAAAGGCGAGTGAAACAGCAGGATTCATATGGGCTCCGGAGAGCTTGCCAAGGGGTGAGCTCGCAATCAGGGCGATAGTTGCTCCGACCAACAACGCCAACTGAATCGAAGGAATCCATCCTTGTCCTGCCGGGGCAATGAAGGCGGCGTAGCCTCCCATGACAGTCAGCAATAGCAGCAGTGTTGACAGAAATTCGCTTACGCCATGCGCCGCCAGGCAAACCAATGCCTCATTTGGGCCAATCAAAACAGAAGAAGACTCGTGATTCATATGCTCATCCCAGTCAAGTCAGGTGTAGTTCGCGGAATTGTCGGAAGGTGTGAAGTCCAAAGCGATCTGTGTCTGTGCGAGATCGAAAACTTTCGCGTCGTTGTCGCTGATTGCAAATCCGGTCAAGAATTTTCCGTCCGTCAGCAGCGCTCGCTCAAAGCAATGAACCAAGTCACGTTTACTGCAAAACATGGCACGCATGTAGGGGCTATCGTAGGGGATTGGGGAGTCCTCGGGGACGCTCCAACCAATGCGCAG
>CAJBVC010000921.1 GCA_903958915.1 uncultured beta proteobacterium | reverse complement strand
CTTATCTTTGGTGGCATTTTCGGCGGCGTCTACTTCTTCATGCAAGCCTGGCAGCGCAACAAGAAGATGCAGCGCGTGATGGACCGCATCATGTTGAAGATGCCCATCTTTGGCGTCCTCGTCGAAAAGTCCTGTATCGCGCGGTGGACCCGCACCCTGTCGACCATGTTTGCCGCCGGCGTGCCACTGGTGGAAGCTCTGGATTCTGGAGGTGGCGCGGCTGGCAACAGCGTGTTTGAGGACGCAACCATCAAGATTCAGCAGGAAGTCTCGACCGGTACCGCACTGACTGCTGCCATGACCAATGCCAACCTGTTTCCCTCCATGGTGCTGCAAATGTGCGCCATCGGTGAGGAGTCTGGCTCGGTCGACCACATGCTTGGTAAAGCCGCCGACTTTTTTGAGGCGGAAGTGGACGACATGGTGGCCGGCATCTCGAGCTTGATGGAGCCCATCATCATTGTGGTTCTGGGTACCGTCATTGGCGGCATCGTTGTTGCGATGTACCTTCCCATCTTCAAGCTTGGGCAAGTCGTCTAGCCAAGCCTGTCTGAACAGCGTCGTCATTTCAATGGAACCGAGCGCATGGAACTTGGGGGAACTGCTGAGCGCGCAGGGACTCGACGCCGCAGTCTTTGGAATGCTTGGTCTGTTGATTGGAAGCTTTCTCAATGTCGTGATCTATCGCCTTCCCAAAGTGATGGAAAGACAATGGGCAATAGAGTGCGCAGAACTCAATGGCAAGCCTGAGCAGCCGACCGAGCCATTCAACCTGGTGGTGCCGCGCTCTCGCTGCCCGCATTGCGGCCACCAGATCCGATGGTTTGAAAACATCCCCCTCCTGAGCTACGCCGCGTTGCGGGGGCGCTGCTCCGCCTGCAGGGCACCGATTGGAGTTCGCTACCCGCTGGTTGAGTTGGCGACAGGCGTGCTGTTCTCTTACTGCGTATGGCGTTGGGGCAGCGGTGCAGCGGGTATCGCTTGGTGCGCATTTTCAGCCATGCTACTGGCGCTTGCTTTGATTGACTGGGACACCACGCTGCTTCCGGATGACATTACATTACCCCTTCTTTGGTTGGGTTTGATCGCGGCGGCCATGCAATGGACAACCATTGGTTTGAACAATTCTCTTTGGGGTGCAGTGGCGGGTTACCTGTCGCTTTGGCTGGTTTACTGGGCTTTCAAACTGGTGACAGGCAAAGAAGGTATGGGCTATGGCGACTTCAAGCTGTTTGCTGCGCTGGGAGCATGGTTTGGCTGGCAAGCACTGATTCCCGTCATTTTGATTGCGTCAGTCATCGGTGCGATCATTGGAATCGCCATGAAGTTCAGTGTAGGGCTGCGCGAAGGTGGCTATGTGCCTTTCGGCCCATTTCTCGCTGGCGCGGGGTTTACCGCGCTGATTGCCGGACCCACCGCTTTACGCCAGTGGATGGGGATGTGACGGCCCTGCGCGTGGGTTTGACGGGTGGTATCGGGAGCGGGAAAAGTACCGTTGCCGCGATACTCACGACAATAGGTGCCACACTGATTGATGCGGATGCGATTTCACGCGCAACAACAGCGCAGGGTGGTAGTGCAGTCGCCGCACTCGAGGTCGCATTTGGCTCGCAACTTCTCACCCCTGAACGCGCTCTGGACCGCGACAAGATGCGTGCCCTCGTCTTCTCCGATCCAGGCGCAAAAACTCGGCTGGAAAAGATCATCCATCCGCTAGTGGGTTCGGAGATTGCCCATCAGACGCGAGCAGCAGAGGAAGTTGGCGCCCAATGCATTGTTTTTGACATTCCGTTGTTGGTCGAGTCCTCGCACTGGCGACGCAATCTGCACCGTATCCTGGTCGTTGATTGCACGCTGGAGACCCAAATTGAACGTGTCGTCGTCCGCAGCGCCATGACACCCGATGAAATTCAGCGCATTGCCGCCACCCAGGTGAGCAGAGCGCGTCGCTTACGGGCGGCAGATTACGTGCTGTTCAATGACGGCATCACCGTGTCGGATCTGGAGTCTCAGGTCAAGGAAATTGCCACCCTGTTCGGGCTATGATCCGGGCACTGGAAAATTCAGCGTGATCCTCTACGAATACCCCTTCAACGAACGCATTCGCACTTACTTGCGGCTCGAGCACCTGTTTCTTCGACTGGCCGAGTTGGTATCGCGCAGTGCACCACTAGACCATCACTTCGCCCTGACCACTATCTTTGAAGTGATGGACGTGGGAGCGCGTGCCGATCTCAAGTCGGACGTACTGAAGGATCTGGAAAAACAGAAACAGCTATTGAACGCCTATCGAGGCAATCCCGCGATCGCCGAAGGCGTTTTGGACAAGGTCGTCGATCAACTGGAGCGGTGTTTCTCTGGACTCAATGGGCAACCAGGAAAGGCCGGTCAATCCCTTACTGAAAATGACTGGTTGATGAGCATCCGCAGTCGTGTTGGCATTCCCGGAGGGACTTGCGAATTCGACTTGCCAGCCTATTTTTCGTGGCAGCATCGCGATGGCGCGACGCGCCAGGCTGACCTTCGGCGTTGGGCCGGCACGCTCGCGCCTTTGGCCGAGTCGATACACATGCTGCTCAAACTCCTGAGAGACTCGGGAGCTCCGCAAAAAGTAATGGCCGTGGGGGGGCAGTTTCAGCAAAATCTGCCACAGGGGCGGACGTTTCAGTTGCTGCGACTGGCCGTAAATCCGGATCTGGGACTCATTCCGGAAATCAGTGGAAACCGGCTCATGGTGTCCATTCGCATGATGCGGCACGAGAACGACGATCGTCTGCACACCAGCAGCGATGATTGCGCTTTCGAATTGGCGCTTTGCTCTTGACTGGAAACAGCGGGACTATGGCGCGAAGTGATAACTTGGGAACAATTGTGGTCTGCCCCACCTGCGGCGGCGACAGCGTCTATGCTCCCTCCAACCCATCACGGCCTTTTTGTTGCAGTCGCTGTAAAGGGATTGACCTGGGTGCCTGGGCCAGCGAATCTTTTCGTGTGCCGGCATCAGCACCTCCACAAGACGTACCGTTTGGCGATACTACGGAACCATAGTTTTGGAGCAAAAACTGGCTCCAGCGCTTTACTGGCAAGCGTGAGCAGCTATGAAATGTGTAGCACCAGAGTAGTGCTGTTCATCGGCAAACCACTGTAGCACCGGCACTGTTCCTGGCAGTACAGGCTGCACGGTCACAGGTAAGCACTCCCAGGCGAACGACTGCGCTTCTCGCATCTGCAAATTGCCCAACCAGTTCACCACCTTGCAGAAATGCAGCCGAACCATCGCGTGTGGATAGTCCACCATCTCGGTTTTCCAATGCACCACTGACTGGATGTCGATCCCCAATTCCTCG
>CAJBVC010000920.1 GCA_903958915.1 uncultured beta proteobacterium | reverse complement strand
CGTTCACGCTTTAATACCGAGTGCGGCACTACGGACTGCAACCCTCTTACGGCCAACCTCTCCAACCTGAACCGTGGCAAGCAAGACCCCAACATCGCGCCGCTGGGCACGCTGTTTGACGCCTCAGAACTGGTGTCAGACAAGAGCGGTCTACGAACTTCCTGGAACGCCGAGAGCATTGCCGGCGTGAACGGGCTTGGTCTGAATCTGGGCGTGGATCTGGTGAAAGACACCACAGAGCAACGTCTAGCGTTAACCAACCGTCTCTGGGTTCCGCCCATGAAGTACAGCAGCACTGCGCCCTTTGCGCAGTTGTCGTATGACATGGGCTCTTTGACTTTAGCTGGAGGATTGCGCCGTGAGCAAGGCAAATTGGCAGTTGACCGGTACACCACAGTGTGGGCTAACCGCCCTGCGGCCACTTCCAACAAATGTAGCCCCACTACCACTCCATGTACTCCCGGATTCGATGTGCAGGGGGGCGAAGTGGAGTACGGCAACACATTGCCCAACCTAGGCGCTGTCTGGCGCCTAAGTAATGGCTGGTCTACCTTCGCGTCCTACAGCAAAGGCTTTACCCTGCCCAACGTCGGCATCCCTCTGCGCAACGTTGCCCGTGACGGCGTATCGGTTGCCACCGTAGCAGGTACTGAAGCTATCGTGTCCGACAACAAGGAAGTGGGCGTGGCGTGGCGTGGAAAGTCCGCCAGCTTCAGCGGATCGGTGTACCGCTCCTACTCCGACCTGGGCTCCAACCTGGCCGTGGACCCAGCGACCCGGGACTACATCATGGTCCGTCAGCCTGTCGAGATCACGGGTCTTGAACTCTCGGGTGAATACCAGATCAGCAAGGCATTCAAAGTCAACGGTCTGTACTCCAAGATTCGCGCTTTGACCACGCTCACTGCCACCTCCAACGACCTGAGCATCAACCAAGGCATTACCAACGTCAGCCCGGACAAAGTGTCGCTCGCTGGCACTTGGAAGTTCAGCGAAGGGGCCAGCGTGCGCCTGGGTTCTATGACGCTGATGGACCGCGACATCAACGTTGGCACAAGCAAGGAGGAGCACACCACTGGCTACACATTGTTTGATTTGGGTGTCACCTACGACATGAAGAAGAGCGGAACACTGTCGCTAGGTATCGAGAATCTGTCCAATAAGTACTATATCTTGAGCTACTCGCAGATCGATGCGTTCCAGAACTACGTTGCTGGGCGGGGTCGCGTGTATTCACTCAACTATGAACTGAAGTTCTAATTGTTTTGTGTCCAGTTGGCCCCGTGGCACCTGATGATTGCTATCTTATTGATAGCATGCTACACATATTCCACGGGGGCTACGGCTAATTTTTAATGCAATTTGTTGTACTTGCATTGTGTTTGGCTGCGTTGTGGCTGCAACCGGCTGCGGCGCAGCCAACGCCCGCTGTGATCAGCGAGGTGCCAAAGCAGCCATCCATGCAGGCGCTTGAAACATTTACCCAGACCCTTGTCAACGGCGGGGGCTACCTGGGTGCGGTCACACTCGTATCTCACCGAGGAAAGACTGTGCATTGGCAAGCCCTTGGCTACCGTAATCCCACGCGCACCATGCCGATGGAGCGGGATAGCATCTTTCGCATCTACTCCATGACCAAGACCTTGGTTTCGGCGGCTGCCATGATGTTGGTGGAAGAGGGCAAGATCGCACTGGACGACCCAATTGAGAAGCATCTGCCCGAATTTGCCGACGCAAAAGTGTGGCGGGGTGGCAGCGTGCAGGAACCACAACTACGTGCGGCCAAGTGCCCCGTCAGTATTCGGCATCTGCTCACCCACACCACGGGCTTTGCTTCTGGCGGCGACGCCCCTGCCGCAGCCGTGCAAATGTTCCACAGAGTCGATCTGAGCCAGGTCGCAACGCTGAAAGATTTTTCGGCTCACGTCGCCCGGCAGCCCCTTGCGCACAACCCCGGTGAAATTTTTCACTACGATGGCGCTGCCACGGAGGTCTTGAGTCGCCTGGTGGAGGTGGTGTCGGGCCTGCCCTTGGATCAAGTCCTGCAGCAGCGCATCCTGACACCGCTGGCCATGCGGGACACCGGTTTTAGCGTTCCCGTGGAACAACGTCACCGCGTGGTGGACATGGTGACCACCAACGCGCAAGGCGCGTTGGAACTCACCAACACGCCCGATACATTGCAACCGGGCACCATGCTCAAGCGCTACCCTAGCGGGGCGGGCGGCCTGTATTCGACGGCTGCAGACTACCTGCGTTTTTGCCAGATGCTGCTAAATGGCGGCACCCTGGACGGTGTGACCCTTCTACGGCGTATGACAGTGGATTCGATGATGGTGAACCAGTTGGGGTCAGCCCATATCCCCAAAGGCGCGTTGCGCGAGGGGGAAGGTTTTGGGTTCGGCGGCTACGTGGTGCTGGACCCTTCGCGCCGGGACCGCCTGGGCTCCATCGGTGCATTCGGCTGGTCGGGCGCAGGCTCCACCTACTACACGATTGACCATAAGGAAAATTTGATTGCCATTCTGTTGATGCAGCACTTGCCGCAGGACTTGCCCAACGATCCACCCAAGGCCGGCGCAAGGTTTTTCGATGCCGTCTACCAATCAGCGTTTCACTAATATCCTGATACCGTCGCCATGATTTTTGTAGCAGGCTCCGCCAATCTCGATTTCGTTGTTCGTGCCCCGCACATTCCCGCTCGCGGTGAAACGGTGCTCGGCCGTGATTTTCAAACTTTCCCAGGCGGCAAAGGTGCCAACCAGGCCGTGGCAAGTGCGCGCGCAGGTGGTGTGCCGACCGAGATGCTGTTGGCCGTGGGCGGTGATCCCTACGCCAACGTGATCGAATCATCGTTGCAGGCGGCAGGGGTACGCATGCACACCCTGCGGGCAGCGCATCAACCCACAGGCTGCGCCTTCATTTGCGTGTCGGACGATGCCGAGAACGCCATCACCGTCGCACCCGGTGCCAATAGCAGCTTGCAACCGCAACATCTGCCATCGCTCAGCGGCGTGTCGCATTTGCTGATGCAGTTGGAAATTCCTTTGGAAACAGTACAGGACTACGCGCAGCAGGCCCGAAAACAGGGTGTGCGCGTGGTTCTCAACGCGGCTCCGGCACAGGCCTTACCCGCCCAATTGCTGGCACTGGTGGATGTGCTGATTGTTAATGAAGACGAATTGACAGCATTGACCGGTAGCCACGCCACCATTGCCCAGCAGCTTGCGCGTCTACCGACACCGTGCGTGGTTGTCACTTTGGGCGCGCGTGGCAGCTTGATGCGCATGGGAGCAACCTTG
>CAJBVC010000919.1 GCA_903958915.1 uncultured beta proteobacterium | reverse complement strand
TTGATGCTGTGGGCCACCTATTCGATCATTGACAGCAAGCAGGTGTACGAGGAAAAGGCCAGGCTGGCGACCCAAAATCTGGCCCGCCTGCTGGACCAGAGCGTGAGCGCCAGTGTCGCAAAAATTGATTTGACGCTGCTCTCTGCGGTCGATGAACTCGAACAGCAGTTGCGTGAGCGCGGCCATCTGGATGCGTCAATAAGCAACGCCTTTTTACTCACCCATAAAAAGCGCCTGGCTGAATTGTCGAGCCTGCGGGTGGCTGATGCGACCGGAATGGTCATTCTTGGCGACGGCGTAGTGGGCAGTGCGAATGCAAGCTGGGCGGATCGCGACTTCTTCAGTGCACTACGCGATCACTCCGACCTTGGCCTGGTCGTGACCAATCCAATTTTGGGCCGCGTCAACAACATCTGGATTATTTCCCTGGTGCGCCGCTATAACCAGTCCGATGGCAGTTTTGCCGGTGTGGTATCGGCATCCATCCCGGTGGCTTACTTGGGGACCCTTCTGTCGGGCATGGATGTCGGGCCCAAAGGCATCGCCTTGTTGCGCGATGCCAATCTGGGCATGATCGTGCGCCACCCAGCGCTCGATGGTCCCTCTGGTGTGGTTGGTGCCAAAGGTTTCTCCAAAGAACTCGGTGACGGCATCGCATCAGGGCAGCGCGAGTTCACCATGCACAGCAAGGGGACTGCGGACAGTGTGGAGCGCACCAACTCCTACCGCCGGATGACCGGTGTTCCGTTTCACATCGTTGTCGGGCAGGGCAGCGATGATTACCTGGCGTCCTGGGTGGATGGTGTTAAGCGCACCATCGCTTCAGTCGCCTTCTTTCTTTTGGTGACCTCGACCTTTGCCTGGCTGCTCTGGCGCTCGCAGGTCAAACGCCAACAAGCGAACGCGGACCGTGAGCAGTTGTTGAGCCGCCTGCAGCACCAAACCCTGGCGCTGGAGCGCTCCAATGCCGAACTCGAGCAGTTTGCCTATGTGGCCTCTCATGACCTGCGCCAGCCGCTGCGCATGGTCAACAGCTACATGCAGTTGCTGGAGCGTGCCCTGGCCAGCAAGCTCGACGACAAGACCCGCGACATGATGCACTTTGCCACCGATGGTGCCAAACGCATGGACCAGATGCTGGTCTCGCTGCTGGAATACTCCCGCGTGGGTCGCAAGGGCGAGCCCATGCAAGCGCTGGCCAGCCGCACGGCAGTGGATGAAGCGCTGCATTTTCTGGCGCCCGCCATCCACGAGGCGCAGGCCACGGTGCGCGTCTCGGGCGACTGGCCGCAGGTGCTGGCCAGCCCGGATGAATTCACCCGGCTGTGGCAAAACCTGATTTCCAATGCTGTGAAATACCGTGTGCCAGAGCGAGCGCCGGAGATCGACATCATGGTCACGCCGGAGGCCCAGGGCTGGCGCTTTTGCGTGGCTGACAACGGCATCGGCATCGACCCCGCCCAGTTCGAGCGGCTGTTCAAGGTATTCCAGCGTTTGCACACGCGTGACCAATACGAAGGCAGCGGCATTGGTCTGGCGGTGGCGCGCAAGATTGTGGA
>CAJBVC010000918.1 GCA_903958915.1 uncultured beta proteobacterium | reverse complement strand
GCGCGTTTCCCCCAGCGAGACTGAATGCAGCCAAACCCGCACCGGTGGCACGTCTCGCGTGTACGTCGTACCGGTCTCTTGTGTGTAGTAGCCAAAACGCTCGTCGACGGCAACCGCGTAACCCGGCTCGGCCCGCGCACGGCGACGCAGTTTCCAGCGCAAAGCGGGCTGCAACAGCCGCATCAGCAACGAGTAGAGCGCCAGCGTCATTGGCACAGTACCGGTGTGTCCAGTCGCTCCCAGGCCTGCCATACGGTCTGCGCATCCGGGTGCGGACTGCCCGTGACACTGCACTGGTGCGTGAACTCGGTCTGTTCATTGTCTGGGCCGGTACGCCAGGCGGTGTCAAAGTTGTAGATCTGCACATGCGGCAACCCCAAAGCCAGGGCGATATGGCTCAAACCACTGTCCACGCCCACCACACCCGCACACCGGGCCATGGTGTCTGTGAGCGCGTCAAGCCCCATTGAAGGCCAGATCCAGGCGTCCTGCAATTTTTCCGCAATGGCGATACTGGTGGCTCTTTCGGCGCTTGATCCATGTGGGAGCGCCACCGAAAAACCCGCCAGATTCAGACATTTGCCTATAACCACCCAATTCTCCAGTGGCCACTGCTTGTCGGCGCGCGAGGTGCCATGGACCATTGCCACGTAAGGTTTGCGCGGGGCAAATGGATTGACTGGCACACCGATGGGTGGTTTGGGCGAGACCGCCAACGCTCCCGGCTGCAGGCCGTATTGCAGCGCCTGTGGCACGGCATAGCCCAGCGCTTGCGCACAGAGCAAGCGTGCGCGCGTCACCGCGTGGACGTGTGGTTCCAGACCAATGGCAACGTCGGCCACCCAGCGCGAGGGTGCCTCAAACGCGGAGCCATCGGTCTGATTGGCCATCGCAAAACGACGCCCCTGCGGCGTGGTGCGCGCGAGTTTCGATACCAGCGCTGACTTGGTGAGGCCCTGCAGGTCGATGATGGCGTCATACGCCTCTACCTGCAGATCGGACTTGAACGCCGCCCACTCGCGACGCGTCTGCGATTGCCAAAGGCTCTTGCGCCAGCGTCGCAAGTCGCAAGGAATCACTTTCGCCACGCCCACACACCGCGACACCAGTGGCGCAAAAGAACGCTCCACCACCCAGTCGACCTCTACACCGGGCAGGGCAGAACGGATGTCTTGCACGGCCGGCATGGCATGCACCACGTCGCCCAAAGACGACAGCTTGACGACCAGAACTCTCACACCCGCTCCTCAGCCAGTGCGAAGGGTCGGTAGAGGATATTGTGCGGGGAGGCTTGCTTCAGAAGATCGAACCAGCCGGCATAGCGGTGTGCAGTCACAAAAAGGAACATTGGCGAAACGACAGAATCTTGCAGCGGTAGTTGGCACGCATTGTAGGCGGGCGCGCGGGAAACATCAGGTCCGAAAATGGCTACTTTGCTGCTCAAACCTGCGTAGTATCGGCACCATGTCTGACACCCCCGCTTCAACGCCGACCGAAGACGATGCCCGCTACCTGGCGTTGAAAGCACGGGACGCACGCTTTGACGGGCACTTCTTCACAGCAGTCACCTCCACCGGCATTTACTGCCGCCCGGTGTGCCGTGTACGCGTCCCCAAGCCCGAAAACTGTCGTTTCTATGTGCTGGCAGCGCAAGCCGAGGCCGCCGGTTTTCGGCCTTGCCTGCGCTGTCGACCCGAACTCGCTCCCGCCGTGGCGATTGGAGTGGGGTCCATGTCGGGAGCCACCGTTGCGTGGTCTATGCAGGATGCGGCACGCATCCTTGCACACCAGGCGGTGCACATGCTCGACGCCCAGCACCTTGCGGGCGGCACCAGGCGATCGATCGCGCAGGTTGCAGCACGACTGGGAATCAGCGAACGCCATCTGCGACGTATTTTCGAGGTCCAGTGGGGCGTGTCGCCGCTGCAATATTGGCAAACCCGCCGCCTGCTGACGGCCAAACAGTTGCTAAGTGACACAGCACTTCCGGTCGCGCAGGTTGCATTGCTGGCCGGATTCACAAGCGTGCGCCGATTCAACGATGCTTTCGTGGGGCGCTACCAACTGCAGCCGCGCGGGCTGCGCAAGAAAGCCTCCTCAACGGTTGGCGCACTAGATTCGCCTGGTGTGCGAGTCAAGGCAGCCTATCGCCCACCCTACAACATCCAGTCGATGCTGGATTTTTTTGCAGCGCGGCAACTCGCCGGTATCGAAACGGTGGACCTTGCCCAGTGCACGCTGGTGCGAACGCTGACGCTGCAGCACGGGGGCGGTGACGTGAGCGGTTGGATCCGCGCAAAGTTTGATCCCTCACGGTATGTTGTCGAGTTGGATTTCAGTGAATCGCTGGTCAGCGTTTTGCCGGAAGTCTTTGTCCGCATGCGCGCCATGCTTGATCTTGACGCCGACCCTGAAACCATCAACGCCACCATCGGTGCAGACTTTCCCGACACCGATGGATTGCGCGTGCCTGGCACACTGGATGGGTTTGAGCTGGGCGTGCGGGCAATTCTGGGCCAACAGATCACGGTGGCTGCGGCGCGGACCCTCTGCAACCGTTTGGTGGAACGCTTTGGTGCAGTCATTCAGACACCGTTTGTCGGCATAAACCGACTCTTTCCCGCGCCGCAAATCCTGGCGGCCGCCAGCGCAGATGCGCTGGGTGCACTGGGCATCACACGCCAGCGCCAGCGTGCCATTCAGGCATTGGCACAGGCGGTGGACAGCGGTGGTCTTGTATTGCGGCCTGACGTGGACATATCCGGCACGTTGGAGGCACTGCTGGCCTTGCCTGGAGTTGGCCCCTGGACGGCACACTACATTGCCATGCGGGCATTGCGCTGGCCCGACGCGTTTCCTTGTGGTGATGTGGCACTGCACAAAGCCCTGG
>CAJBVC010000917.1 GCA_903958915.1 uncultured beta proteobacterium | reverse complement strand
GCCGAGAAGGGTGTGTTCCGTGGCTTGGCGCAAACCCATGGCTTTGGCAGCTACGTGGCCGCTTGTGCAGAGGTGTCTGTCACCAAAGACGGTGCCCTGAAGATTCACCGCATCGTGGCGGCCACCGACTGTGGCCATGCGGTCAACCCGCAGCAGATTGAGGCCCAAGTGGAGGGCTCATTTGTGTATGGCTTGGGCGCGGCCCTGTACCAAGAGTGCACGGTCAAAGATGGCCGGATTGTGGAGACCAATTTCCACCAGTACCCGTCACTCAAGCTGGCGGATATGCCAAAAGTGGAGACCTTGATTCTGACTTCGGGTGGCTTCTGGGGCGGCGTGGGAGAGCCGACCATTGCGGTGGCTGCACCCGCGGTGTTGAATGCGATTTTTGCGGCCACAGGCAAGCGCATTCGTGATTTGCCGCTGAAGAACCACAGCCTGAAAGCGTAGGTGTGGCAGGCGCAGGTGCCCAACCGCCCCGGCAGGGCCTCGTCGCTGCTGGTCTGCTGGTTTGCAGCTTAGCGGCTGCCGAACCACCGACCCCGCCCCTCACGGAAGACGGCATCGCTGCGCCGCTGGGCGGCATGGCGGGTGATGCCGCACGCGGCCGTGCCATCGTCGCCAACCGCCAGGTGGGGTTGTGTGTGTTGTGCCATCAAATGCCGGACGCGCTGGGAATTCCTGCCGCGTTTCAAGGCAATGTGGCGCCGTCCATTGCCGGTGCGGGCAGCCGCTGGAGCCCGGCACAACTTCGGCTGCGCATCGTCGATAGCCGAAAGCTCGATGCCCAGAGCATCATGCCCGCGTACCACCGCACCGAAGGCCTTGCCCGCGTGGGCGCTGCCTGGCAAGGCCGCCCCATCCTGGATGCGCAACAAGTCGAGGACGTTGTGGCGTTTCTCGTCACTTTGAAATGACGCCGCCATGATCGCGCGGCGTGACCTGTTGGCGAAGACTTCGGCGCTTGGCGCAGCCACGGTGCTATTGCACCCGGCCGCCGCTCTGGCAGAGAACGACCGCTTGGCCACACTCACCCGCGCCTATGCCAACGGCGGCGCCATTCGTGATGGCCGGGTCGACATTGAGATTGCCACCATCGTGGACAACGGCAACAGCGTGCCGATTACCGTGACGGTGCAAAGCCCCATGACCGTTAACGACCGGGTGGTGGGGATTGCGATATTCAACGAAAAGAATCCCCAACCTGAAGTGGCCGAGTTTTCGCTGGGACCACGTGCCGGGCTGGCCAAAGTCACTACCCGCATCCGGCTGGCCACCACGCAAAAATTGCGTGCAGTGGCCAAGATGAATGACGGCAGTTGCTGGACCCACACCGTGGCAGTGGTGGTCACCCTGGCGGCGTGCCTGGAAGAGTGACAGGGCGAGACCAACACCATGGCACGCAATATTCTCACGGTTCCCCGCACAGCGAAAGCGGGTGAAATTATCGAGATCAGAGCCTTGATTCAGCACCCCATGGAGACCGGCTACCGGCGCTCCAGTGAAGGGGCGATGATGGCGCGTGACCTCATCCGCACGTTCAACTGCCATTTTTTTGAGGATGGAAAGACCGGGGATGGTGAACCGGTGTTCGCCGCCAAGCTGTATGCTGCCATCGCAGCAAACCCGTATGTAGCCTTCCACACCACGGCGTTTGCACGCGGCACCTTCGTGTTCGTTTGGACCGGTGACCAAGGTTTTACGCACACTGAACGCGTGCCTATTGCAGTTCAATGAGGCAATTGTTCGTCACTGCGTCTGCGGTGTGGTCTGCCGCAATGCTCCTCCTCATGGCGACCGAATCAGGCGCTCAAACACCACCCGAAGCGCGCACGTCGGGTTACGCGACCATGTCCCCGGTAACCCGGGCGCTACAGGACGACGACAGCCAGAATCCTGCGATGCTGTGGGTAAAGGATGGTGAAGTGGCCTGGCAGCGTGCTGAGGGTAGTGCCAACAAGTCGTGTGCAAGCTGCCATGGCGATGCGAAGAAGACCATGCGCGGCGTCGCCGCCCGGTTCCCGGCCTATTCCGCCACGCTTGGCCGCGTCATCAACCTGCAGCAGCAAGTCAATGTTTGCCGCGCCTCCCAACAAAAGGCGCAAGCCTTGCCGCTCGAACATCAAACCCTGATCGCGCTCGAAAGTTTTGTTGCGCTGCAGTCACGAGGCATGCCGGTCAATCCCCCCTCCGACCCCAAGCTGACGGAAGTGCAACAAAAAGGCGAGGTGCTATTCCACCAACGGGTGGGTCAACTCGATTTGAGTTGCCAGGACTGTCACACGCAGCAGGCCGGGCGTTCCCTGGCGGGCAACCTGATTCCGCAGGCGCATCCCACCGGGTACCCGATTTACCGTCTGGAGTGGCAAGGTGTCGGGGGGCTTCAACGCAGGTTGCGCAACTGTATGGTCGGCGTGCGCGCAGAGCCCTATGCGTATGGCGGCATTGAGATGGTGGCGCTGGAGGCGTTCCTGGCCCGGCGCGCTGAGGGCTTGAAGTGGGAAGCACCCGCTGTGCGTCCTTGAAGGAACCGTCCGCTGCGCCGGGTTTGTGTTCCGGCTAACTGCGGATAAGGAAATCTGCGGGTGCTGACACCTGCGCAATGTCTGGAGGAATGGAAATGAGCACTTTGACCATACGGCTGCCCGACGACACCGCACAGCGGCTCAAATCGCTGGCGCAAAGCCGGGGCCTGTCGATGAACAAGCTGGTGGAGCAGCTCAGCGCCCATGCGCTCTCCGCGCGGGACACGGAAAACCATTTCCGTGCCATGGCTGCCACGGGGAATGTGCGCAAGGCACTGGCCGTGCTGGACCGCTTGGACGCGGCGGAGCCGACTGCCTAATGCTGCGCCGCCAGCAGCGCCGCATGGGCCAGCGCCTGGGCTCTCGAGTCGATGCGTGTCTGGATGCCCAGCGTGAGGCCATAGCCCAGCGCATTGATCTGGGCGATGACGTCACTGGGCTCACCGGTCCAGCGCACCACCTGCAGCACCGGG
>CAJBVC010000916.1 GCA_903958915.1 uncultured beta proteobacterium | reverse complement strand
GTACGCTGCAAAACTGTCTTGCCACCTAGATCGGCCTGCAGTTTGTGGGAGGTACCGCCAGATGCCAAGAAGCGCTCGCCGCGTCCAGAAGCGAGCACCAGAACAACCGGCAGGCTGGCAGCTTCCTCAATGGAAATTGGAAACGCTGTCATCAACCGACAGCGCAGGGTAATGCAGATAAGCTGGAACGTTCAGCTTGGACGACAAGCGGAACTCCTGTGTCAGCTAGTGGCAGAGAATTCTTCGCTTGCACAATTTCGGCCACGATCGACACCGCAATCTCGGCTGAGGTGCGTGCCCCTAATCGCAGGCCGACAGGTCCATGTAGGCGTGCGAGCTGTGCATCGGTTAATTCAAAGTGCTCGGCTAGACGCAACTTGCGCGCTTGCTGGTTGCGACGCGAACCCAAGGCACCCACATAGAACGCATCGCTGACCAATGCCTCTATCAAAGCCATGTCGTCTAACTTTGGATCATGCGTTAAAGCTACGATGGCAGTGTGTGCGTCCGGGCGCAATTCGCGCACAACGTCGTCTGGCATGCCTTGTACGCGGCGCATACCTGAAGTTCGCTTCGCATCGAAGGTAAGTGCATACTCCTCTCGCGGATCACACACCAGTACTTCAAAGTCTAGCGCTGTGGCCATGGTGGCAACAACTTGCGATAACTGCCCTGCACCGATTAGCACTAGACGCCAGCGCGGGCCAAAAAGCGTCGTCAATGTCAAACCATCGAATTTCATGGGCTGCGAACGCAGGGCATCTTGCAGAGTGACTTCGCCGGTAGCCAGTGTCAAAGTACGCGCAACAAGTCGATGGGCGGCGGCCCGTGCCAGAACGGCGTCTATCCAAGCTACGTCGTGCAGTGGTTCCTGCACCAGTCGCAAACAGCCGCCGCAGGGCAGTCCAAAGCGTGCGGCTTCGTCCTTGCCGATTCCATAAGCCAGCATGGAGGGCTTGGCCTCCATATGTTTTGTACAGGCCTGCATTTCTGATTTAGCACGTGCAATCAGGTCGTCTTCAACACAGCCACCTGACACAGAACCGCTGACAACTCCGTCATCTCTCACAGCTAACAGGGCGCCAGGGGGGCGAGGCGCACTGCCCCAGGTTTCTACAACGGTGATTAAGCTGACCGAATGACCTGCCCGCATCCAGGTAGACACATCACTTAGTACTCCAAGGTCCAAATTTTCCATGTATCAGAAGTAATCCTGAATTCCAACCGCGCTTTGCGCTGCCGCCCTGGCGGATGCCGTCGCCAGGGATATTCGAATAAGTTGATTCATAGGGTAACTCCTAGTATTAACCAAATAGACAACGCTGTCTAATCTTAGCCAGTACAGACAACGTTGTCAACGCAATTGCTAAACGCATTATTAAACGACCGAACATGATCACTAGCGCTTCTACAAAGCCACTACAGCGGTCCGCATGTAGATGGTCGGTTGGCAGTCTCACGTATACGTCGGTCGGACTCATCACTTTGTCTGCATGGCTCCTGTTTGGTGATCTGGCGTACATGCTGCGCGAACGTTCCGCAGCACCGGTTGCGCAACTGATGCTTAAACAGTACAACGCGTCGGACCTTGTGACAGGGCTTTTCCTCGTCACCATTCCCCAAGCGATGATCTTTCTTGTTGGTCCGGTTATTAGCTACTGGAGCGATAGGCATCGTGGACGTTGGGGGCGGCGCATTCCCTTCCTTCTGTTGCCAACGCCATTCGTCTCACTCGCGATGATTGGATTGGGATTCAGTCCACTCATTGGAGCTGAATTACATCATTGGTTAGGCGCTAGCGAGGAAACCAAGAGCACATCGATCCTGCTCATGATGACCCTGTTCTGGACGATCTTTGAGATAGGCGTGGTCATCTCCAACTCCGTCTTCAATGGCTTAGTGAACGACGTGGTGCCGCGTGAATGGCTTGGGCGTTTTTACGGCATGTTCCGAGCGGTTGGTCTGGCAGTCGGCATGATCTTCAACTACCAGATCATCGGCAAAGTCGAACAGAACTACACGGCATTCTTTGTCGGAGTCGGCTTGCTATACGGTCTCGGCTTCTCCCTGATGTGTTTTCGCGTCAAAGAGGGGCAATACCCTCCGCCCCTACCGCGTGAACCTGGAACATATGCGCTTCAAGGCGCACTAAGGGACTACTACCGCGATTGCCTCTCACAGCGCTACTACATCTGGGTCTTTTGCTTCATTGGTTTGAGTACAGCAACATTCTTGCCGGTGAACACATTTGCCATCTACGCGGCGAAAAGCTACGGTATGAGTATGGAAACCTATGGGAAATATCTTGTAGCAACATTCGCGTGTTCATTCGCCTTGTCGATACCCATTGGTTGGTTGGTTGATCGTTTCCACGCCATCCGAGTCGGTCAGGTGTCACTGATGCTATATGGCAGCCTATCCCTCATTTGCTATTTTCTGATGAACGATCAGCAATCGTTTGGATTTGCACTTCTGGCACATGGGATCGTCTCAGGAATCTATTGGACAGGAACAGCTGCAATCGGACAACTGCTCTATCCCCAGTTAAAGTTTGCACAGTTTGCAGCCGCTGCAGGACTATTTCAAGCACTCTTCAGTATGTTGTTAGCGCCAATTCTTGGTATGGCGTTGGATCAGCTTGGCAACAATTACCGATACACGTTTCTGGCAGGAAGCCTAATGGCATTTGCGTCGGTTGCGGTGGGTTGGAAAGTTCATCGCCATTGGCAGGAAAACGGTGGACAAAGTGCATATGTCGCTCCAGGGCAGTAGATCCAGTCGCCCCAAACTTACTCTGAGAACTGAAACTTGATCCGATCAATTTACAGGACCTCTATGACAACCTTCACACTAAAGATCAATGACCAATTCCGCACTGTCGATGTGGCTGATGACACTCCACTGCTGTGGGTTCTAAGGGACAACTTGTCGCTACCTGGAACCAAGTACGGCTGTGGAATGGGCATTTGCGGCGCATGTACGGTCCACATAGATGGTGTGGCTAAGCGGTCTTGCATGATCTCAGTATCCAATGTTGGGTCTCAATCGATTACCACGATTGAAGGACTCGATCCTGCAGGAGCGCATCCGCTGCAACGCGCATGGTGCGACCTTGATGTACCACAATGCGGCTACTGCCAGGGAGGGCAAATCATGGCCGCCGCAGCATTGTTGAAGCGAAATCCAACACCGACTGATAGGCAAATCGACGCAGCTATGGTTGGAATTCTGTGCCGTTGCGGAACCTACGTACGCATTCGCGCAGCAATCAAAGAAGCAGCCAAGACGATTGGTGCAAAGTCATGAACGCGCTGCACTCAGGATCGCGTCGAAAGTTTCTGCAGGTCTCCTCTCTCCTGGGTGGAGGACTATTGGTGAGCATGACATATGCGCAACCATCGACGTCCGGCAGGGGAGCCAAGAACCACGCTTCAAATAGGCAGTTCGCACCGAGTCCATTTGTGAAGATTCTTCCCGATGGAACAGTTCATATCGTTGCGAAGATTCCAGAGCTCGGGCAGGGAGTAAAGACTTCATTGCCAATGATCTTGGCAGATTCAATAGGCGCAGATTTCACAGCGGTACAAATCGAGTACGGTGACCTTAGGGCTGAACTTGGCCCGCAAGAAGCCGGTGGAAGTATGTCAGTTTTTGACAGTTATCAGCCGCTACAAAAGGCAGGTGAAATCGCACGCACGATGTTGATTCAGGCTGCGGCATCCATGTGGACCGTGTCGTCAAAAGAATGTGCAGCGGAGAACAGTCGCGTCTGGCATATTCCATCCGGTCGGTCGCTGGGGTTTGGTGAACTCGCCACAAAGGCCGCGCAATTACCATTACCGCGATCGAAAGACATTGCGCCGCGAAGAAAAAAGGAAGGCAAGCTGCTTGGGAAGCGAATCGGCGGAGTCGACAACCATGCGATCGTTAAAGGCCAGGCGCTGTTTGGTATCGATCAAACTACTCCTGGAATGGTTCATGCCGTGTATGCCAAATGTCCCATCCCTGGCACCAAGGCACTGTCCGCAAACTTAGATCACATAAGGAAACTTCCCGGAATCGTTGACGCATTCATCCTGGATGGCACCTCTGACTACTATGGACTACTACCTGGAGTTGCTATTGTGGGGGAGTCCACCTGGGTGACTTTTGTCGCTCAAGACGAATTGAACGTCGTCTGGGCTTCCAGCGCAAGGAAAGAAGAAAGTTCGGAAAGTTACGAGCACCAGGCGGCACAGTTGGGAAAAGGCCAGGGATCGCTTGTCCAAAACACAGGCGACACCAAGCTGGCGCTTAGTATCGCTTCATCGGTCGTTACGGGCGAGTATCACTACCCATTTCTGCACCATGCACCCTTGGAGCCGATGAACGCCCTTGCCATTCCAATGGCGAATGGCGGGATGAAAATCATTGCGCCAACACAGAATCCAGAGGGTGCGCGGGACCTCGCCGCGACTGTCCTCAAAGTCTCCAAGACCAAGGTGGTGATGCAATTTACGCGCTGCGGCGGAGCGTTCGGGCGCCGTCTAACGAACGACTTTGTAGCGGAGGCAGCTGCTATAGCCCACCGAATCGGTCGCCCTGTGAAGTTGACGTGGACACGCGAAAGCGATACCCAACATGGGCAATATCGACCTCCCGGTTGGCACTTTCTCGAGGCAGGCCTTGATAGTTCGGGAAACCTCACCGCCTGGAGAAACCACTTTGTCACCGTTGGCTTAAACAATGTCAAACAACCGGGAATGGCGGCCGACATAGAAGGACGTGAGTTTCCCGGTCGATTTGTTCCAAACTATCGATTGGAAAAGTCCGTCATTAGCTGCAACGTACCGACAAGCTGGTACCGCGCGCCAGGCAGCAACGGAATTGCGTTCGCAACTCAGAGCTTCATCGATGAACTGGCACATCAAGCTGGAAAGAACCCATTGGACTTTCGCTTGCAACTTCTAGGCACATCCCGCATCTTCTCGGGGACCGGGCGATGGGATCCACCTTTCGACACTGCGCGAATGAAATCAGTGCTTAGGCTGGCGGCGGAGAAGGCAGGATGGGGCAAAAAGATGCCAATCGGCTCTGGGCAGGGCATCGCCTTTCATTTTTGCCACCAGGGCTATGTGGCAGAAGTGGCCGAGGTTACCGTTTCAGCAGATGGAGTACTGGTGGTGAATCGTGTTGTCGCGGCAGTTGATGTCGGCCCAATCGTTAATTACAGCGGAGCTGAAAGCCAGGTTCAAGGATCGATCATTGACGGATTGAGTTCGACGTGGTTGCAGGAGTTAACGATCGGGCAGGGAAAAGTCAATGAGTCGAATTTCAATGACTTCCCCTTACTGCGCATAAATGCTGCCCCGTCCCAGATCGACGTCTACTTTATCGAAAGCAATAGCCCTCCGACCGGTCTGGGAGAGCCTGCTTTGCCGCCACTGGCACCCGCCGTCTGCAATGCGATCTATGCAGCGACTGGAACCCGCATCCGACGACTTCCAATCTCAAAAACAGCGCTGCGCACTCATCAAACCAATCCACACGCTATGAATAATCTCAAACTCCTTGGTCTTGATATCGGCTCACCACGCATCTCAGGACACACACAGCAGTTAAACAACTCCGTGGAAGTTTCTGCTGGAGGGGCAGATATTTGGGGACTGCGTGATGAGTGTCACTTTGCACATGTACCGGCCAATGGGGATTTCGAAATCAGTGTGAAGATTGAATCCGTAGAGATGGCAGACCTGTATTCCAAGGCAGGGATCATGTACAGGTCGACTTTGGATGACGGGTCTGAACATGTCATGCTTGTGGCGTTTGGCAACAACGATCCACGTAATAAAAATAATGGTGGCCTTGAGTTTCAGTCCCGCATAAAGAAAGGCGGCACATGCTCAGCCGTATACCCGCCACAGCCGCTACCGCAGATACCCGACTTTCCGGTGAATTTTCCCCATGTATGGCTGAAGTTAATCCGAAAAGAGGATCTGTTTATCTGCCAAAGCAGTCGCGATGGAGTTCAGTGGAAGCAATATTGCCAACACCGTCAAAGTATTTCAAGGAGCGGATTCTTGGGCTTGGCAGCGACTTCGCATAACGAAGCGCAAGCAATCAAAGCTACCTTCACGCATCTCCACTTCGCTTAGTACGGAGTTTCGATGTACCAATCTGTGCACGAGGCAAAGTCGTGCCCGCAGTCATCTATCTATTCAGAAAGTAAAGTTCTATGAAAACACTACATGGCAAATGGTCACTCATTACCGGCGCAAGCAGGGGCGTAGGTCTGCACATCAGTGAAGGGCTCGCAAATTTGGGCTCCAACCTCATATTGCACAGTCGAGAATTGGCTCATACCGAAATCATTGCAAAAAAACTCAAGCTGCTAGGGGTACAGGTCATCACCGTTTCTGGGGAGCTTTCTGATCAGGGCCAGGTCGACCGTTTCTTGGATGAGGCCCTTTCCAAAGCGGGACAAATCGACATTGTCTACAACAACGCAGCAATTATGACGCCCTACCGGCAGAACCATTTGGAGACTCCTGCCGAGGACTATCGCACTAGTTTTGAAGTGAATGTCATAAGTCTGGCAAGGATATGCAATCGTCTGCTGCCATCCATGATTGAACGTAAGTGGGGGCGGATCATTAACCTAACCTCAGGAATTCAAGAGCAGCCTGAGTTATCCGCCTATTCCGTCTCCAAAGCTGCGGTAGACAAGTTTGTGCGGGACTTTGTGCCCAAGCTGGCCGGTACCGGCGTGCAAATGAATCTGCTGGATCCAGGTTGGTTACGCACAGATCTGGGTGGCCCCAATGCGCCCAATGATCCGGTAACCGTACTTCCTGGTGCCTTGGTGCCTGCTTTGCTCAATGATGGCGTCAGTGGTCGCTTCATGCGTGCTCAGGACTATTCAGGACTGGAGTTGGCCTCTGCACTAGAAAAGGCTTTGGCAAAGTAAATCACCGTTAGCAAGCCTCAAACCTCGAATGCAATGAATAACTCAAATATTGACGTCGATGCGGCAATTGCCAGCATCGCTCGCAAGCTTGCAGCCTACGACGCAGAGCAACTTGACAAAACAGCGTATCCCAACGAGGCCAAAGGAGCTATTTGGTCCACGGTTCCTGCGCCAGACTGGGTGAGTGGTTTCTACCCAGGGGCACTTTGGTACGCCTATGAATTTGCTAAGCGGCGTGACTGGCCAGACCGGGAACAATGGCGGCATCGTGCCGATACGTGGACGGTGGGCCTGGCAGAAGAACAGTTCACCACCACCAACCATGATTTGGGCTTCATGATTATGGACAGTTTCGGACACGCATTCCGGTTGACTGGCGAGCAGCGCTACAAATCGGTGGTGCTCCAGGCTGCACAAAGCTTGGCCAAACGCTTTAGCCCGAAAGTAGGGCTGATTCGATCCTGGGGTGACATCGATGACTCCAGAAACTATATTGTCATCATTGACAATATGATGAACCTGGAGTTGCTGATATGGGCTTCAGACAATGGTGGTCCTGCAGATCTCAAGCGAATTGCGTTGGACCATGCAGATCGCTCAATTGTTGAATTCTTCAGGGTGGATGACAGCACATACCATGTGCTGGACTTGGATCCTGCCACCGGTCAAGTTAAGCGCAAATACACCCATCAGGGCATGCACGATGAAAGCTGTTGGTCACGGGGGCAGACCTGGGCCATCTACGGTTATGCCTATTTGTACGAAGTAACAGGTGTTGATGCCTATCTAAAGCAATCCATCGAAGCGGCCCAATATTATTTGGCCAGATTGCCTGAGGACCATGTCCCGCCCTCAGATTTCAATAGCGATTTAGTTAGCGTTGAGTTCAAAGACTCGAGTGCTGCCGCTTTGGCAGCTTGTGCGTTCTTTCGACTTAGCCGATTTAGTTCAACGTTGGTTGATAAGACCAAGTATTGGGATGCTGCAGTCCAAACGCTCAGCAGTCTTGTCAAGGAGCCGTACTTTTCGACAAGCTCAGATTTCGCCAGTGCATTGCGTTACCAAGCGCGTAACTACCACTCTGATGCCAGCCATAGGTTGACCAACACCAGTCTCATATTTGGGGACTACTACCTCCTTGAAGCACTACTCGCATATGACAGTGCTCTAAACCTAACAAACGCAAATCCATGAGCGCTACTTCATCCCCTACTTCCAATGACATATTCTCCTCGCGAATGGTGTATGGAACCTGGCGCATGCTCGATGGTGCGCCCTCCAACCAGGAAATCAATCGCAGACTGAACCGGTGCGTAGAGCTGGGAATTACGACCATTGATACCGCGGAAATATATGGTGGGTATAACGTCGAAGCAGCTCTCGGCGAGGCCATAGCCCTTTCCCCAGGTCTGAACGACAAGCTGCGCATCGTTACC
Source organism: uncultured beta proteobacterium (assembly GCA_903958915.1). Lineage (GTDB taxonomy): Bacteria > Pseudomonadota > Gammaproteobacteria > Burkholderiales > Burkholderiaceae_C > Allorhodoferax. The sequence continues at coordinate 12,028 of CAJBVC010000916.1, read as the reverse complement.
AAGTCGGGAATCTATGTACCTAACCCCAAAAACCCAGAGCGCACTGTCGGCTTTTATGACGCATCCGCAGAGCAAACAAAAAAGAGCGTGGAAACTTCACTGAGGTTGCTCCGGCGCGAGAAAATCGATTTGTTTCTGGTTCATCGTCCAGATTGGCTCACCAGCATTGACGATACAGCTCAGGGTCTTAATGCGCTAATGCAAGAGGGCAAGATTCAGTGCGCTGGCGTATCCAACTACACACCCACGCAATTTCAGGCTTTAAATAGCCGGATGGACACTCCCCTGATCACGAATCAGGTGGAATTCCATTTGCTGAATATGGATGCCGTTGTGGATGGCACCTTTGATCTCTGCCAGCAACTTCGAGTGCAACCCATGGCGTGGAGTCCACTGGCAGGTGGCAAATTGTTCGATGCAAGCAACCCAGCAGCAATTCGCCTTGCCAAAGCGGCCAGTGTATTGGCCAGTAAGTACGGCGGTGCAACGCTTGAACAACTTGCCTATGCATGGGTGATGGGGCACCCGAGTCGTCCTTTACCTGTCATTGGCACTAACAAGTTGGAACGCATAGAAAGCGCTGTACTTGCGTCCACCCTGACATTGGAGCGTGAAGATTGGTACGCGCTTTGGGTGGCCGCTAACGGGCATAGCATTCCATGACGAGGGAATTCATATCTTTGGCGGAGGTCAAAAAACTGTTGGCGATGGTGGCGATGCTTTCAGCGGCCGCCTGTTGTGCGCAAGTTGGCGTTCCAGAGGCTGACCTGCGCGTCGATCTGACCAAGCCCGCCTTATGGACCGTAGACACAGTGCACCTGGGCAACCATCAGTTGACGCTTCGCGCGGATGCCACTGAACCCACACTCACCATAGAGCCACTATGGACGGCCCAAGATCGGAGTTCGGAAATTAAAGGCATCAGCAATGTGGAAACCAGCAGGTTGCACATTTATCAGCTGATGCCAGTGCGTGACTGTACGCAGGTCGAAGTCGAGTTTGAAGTCAACATGCCGAAGGAATACGTAGAAGAAGGCAAGATGCAGTTTGTCTTTTCTCTGCAAGCGGGCGCGCAGGGCGACTATTTGTTCAATGGCCGTACGTTCACCATGGCAGACTTTGCAAATAGCGCTGGTCGATACAAGAAAATCCGCATTGTCGCGCTTGATTTCAATGAGCCTGAAGACAAGCTCAGAGCTATTGAGCGCATCAATTTGCTTTTGCACCGTAGAGGCTCCATGGTCTCTGCACCTATCGGTATTCGCAATCTGGGCCTGCGGTTTCATACGACCAGAATTGTTCCACCCGCCCCTGAAGCGGTGGTCGTCAATCCCAAGTCCTTTTACTCATTTGCGTATGACAACGCATCGACTATTAGTGCAATAGCTGCACGCATTTCCGACGAAGATCTAGACGTAGGTCGTAGCCTAGATGCTAAGAAGGCGGCACTCAAACTGTCTCCGCAATGGGCTCCTGGGCAACTTCCCCCGGGGCATTCCGGCAAAGTAACTTTGGCGCAACCCCTTGGTGGCATCCACAACTTTGACCGCTTCGAAGTGAAGTACGCGATGAATATTCCCAAGGTCTACTTTGATGAAGGTAAATTAAATCTTTACTTGTTTGTACAAGCAGGCTCAGCGGGCTATGGTCGTTGGAGTGGAGCTGAACGCAAGCTAGCCACATTTGCCGGCGAGGCTGGTAACGATGTCGTTTTGACGTTGACTGATGAGGACTTCAGAAGTCACGGCAAAAAGCGCAACCAAATTGAAGTGGTGGGCTTGCAACTGATCCCTAATGGCTCAAAGGTAACCGATCCCATCATTCTCAAAAGTATCACGGTGAACTTGCCTTCGTCATCTAGCAAGCAACCTTAGTCTCAAAGACGTTTTACAAACTCACCGAATTTCAACATGCAAATCCGTCAGCCCATTCACAGCGAACACGCCCGAACGCTCGATACAGAAGGTCTGCGCCGACACTTTCTTGTCGAGGAGATGTTTCAACCAGACAAGGCTACCCTGACCTATAGCCAGATTGATCGAATAATTGTGGGCGGAATCATGCCGGTGTCCCAAGGCGTGACGTTTGACGCGTCACTGGGAAAGCACTCGGGCACCGACTTCTTTTTGCAACGTCGGGAACTGGGGTTGATCAATATTGGCGGGGCCGCAGTAGTAGTGGTGGATGGAGCTACGTTTGAAGTGGGGCCGCGTGAAGCACTCTATGTGGGGCAGGGTGCCAAAGAGCTTGAGTTTTCCAGCGTGAGCAGCGATGCTCCTGCCAAGCTCTATTGCAATTGTGCCCCCGCCCACACTGCATACCCCCACCGCACGGTAACTCTGGCGCAGGCTTCACCCGAAACGTTGGGATCTGCAGAGACGAGCAACCGGCGCACCATCTACAAATTCTTTGTGCCCAGCGTGCTTCCGACCTGTCAGCTGCTTATGGGTATGACCCAGCTGGAGCCGGGTAGCGTTTGGAACACCATGCCCTGCCATACCCATGATCGGCGCATGGAGGTGTACTTCTATTTCGACATGAAGTCGGACGCGGTGGTGTTCCACATGATGGGCGAACCCACTCAAACCCGCCATGTGGTGGTGGGCAACGAACAAGCGGTTATCAACCCGAGCTGGAGCATCCACACCGGAGTAGGTACCCAGGCCTACACCTTCATCTGGGGCATGGTCGGGGAAAACCAGGTCTTTCCGGATATGGACCATATACCTATGACCACCTTACGTTAATAAGAGCGATCATGAATTTCGAGAATTTTCAGTTGCAGGGCCGAGTGGCCATCGTCACAGGATGCAATACTGGCCTGGGCCAAGGTATGGCTATGGCACTGGCGCAGGCTGGGGCGGACATCGTCGGCGTCAACCAAAGTGCCCCACATGAAACTCAAGAAAATGTCGAAGCTTTGGGCCGAACGTTTTTGGATCTACGCGCCAATTTGTCCGACATCGGTGGTCTCAGCGGCCTTGTAACTGCCGCCCTCAAACTCACCGGCACGGTCGATATTCTCGTCAACAACGCTGGCATCATTCGCCGCGACGGTGCTATTAACTTCACAGAAAAAGACTGGGACGATGTTATTGATCTCAACATGAAAACCGTGTTCTTCTTTTCGCAGGCCGTAGCGCGACAGTTTATGGCGCAGGGCACTGGCGGAAAGATCATAAATATTGCGTCGATGCTGTCTTACCAGGGCGGAGTGCGGGTTCCCTCTTACACGGCCGCTAAGAGTGGGGTGATGGGAGTGACCCGAGCGTTAGCGAATGAATGGGCGAAGCATGGAATCAACGTTAACGCCATTGCTCCAGGCTACATGGACACAAACAACACGGCCCCCTTGCGTGCTGATGCACAGCGCAATTCCGCAATTCTGGAACGCATACCCGCAGGGCGGTGGGGTGAACCTAATGATTTGGCGGGCCCTGCAGTGTTTCTTGCCTCCAAAGCATCCAATTATGTGCACGGACATACACTCGCTGTAGACGGCGGGTGGCTTGCCCGCTAGGTGCCTTTGCAGTGCCTAGTGTGCAACCTGTTGACGTGGTTACCATGGGGGAAGCCATGGTGCTGTTTATTGCGGGTCACAGTGGTCCGCTGGAGCTGGTGCATCAATTTAAGAAGTTGAGCGCCGGTGCCGAACTCAATGTGGCTGTAGGCCTAAGCAAGTTGGGGTTGCGGGTGGGATATGTCAGCCGTGTAGGCAACGACAGCTTCGGGAAATTTCTTTTGAATTTTTTTGACCAAGAAAAGATTGACCGGTCACATGTTCAGGTGGATAGCGAGCGCCCCACAGGGTTCATGCTCAAGTCAGTCGTAGACGGAGGCCATGACCCCTCCATTGAGTATCACCGGCGGGGCTCAGCAGCTAGTTGCCTCGGACTGGCGGACAACCCGGCGGAATATTGCGGGTTATCAAAGCATCTGCATTTGACGGGTATTGCCCCTGCATTGTCTGCATCTACGCTTGAGCTTGCTTTTCAAATGGCTGTAGAAGCCAGAACCCAGCGCCGCAGTGTTTCATTGGATCCCAATCTGCACCCCCAACTGTGGAAGTCGCCGAAGATCATGGTCGAAACCATCAATCGACTTGCCCAGCAAGCAGACCTTGTATTGCCAGGGCTATCTGAGGGTGAAATTCTATCGGGTTCAAAAGGGGTCGAACGAGTTGCGGATTTCTTTCTGAATTTGGGTGCCAAACAGGTTGTGATTAAATTGGGCGCGAAGGGGGCCTATTTCGCAGATTCTCATCGTAGCGGTTTGGTGGCAGCGGTACCTGTAGAGCGCATCGTCGATACAGTGGGTCCAGGTGATGGATTCGCTGTTGGCGTAATTAGTGCCCTGCTTGAAGGTGAGACTCTCCAGCAGGCTACCGAGCGAGGTAACGCAATTGGAGCGCGCGTGGTTCAGTTCCCCGGTGATTGGGACGGGTTGCCCGATCGGAAACAACTTGAACAGATTTTCCCGCGGTCGTAGTCTTCCGCACCTGACTTAGTGTTCACGCTGCTGAATGAGACGTCGATGGGTTCTGCGTGCAGCCGGAATCCACCCACGGCCCCACCAGCGCGCACACATGATGAGACCTCGGGTCCACTCGTCCAATGTGTAGGCTATCCATATTCCTGGGAGGCCCAATTCGAAATGAACACCAAGCAACCATGAGCCACCGGACATCACAAAAATCATTGATGCCGTTCCGGCAATGACAGGGAAGCGTGCGTCGCCAGTGGCGCGCAGCGCGTTAATGACAATCAGATTCAGGGCCCGACCCGGCTCGAGCAGCACTGTGATCCAGAGCAACTGAATGCAGACTTCAATGATGCGAAGGTCCGATGTAAAGAAGGACAACGCCCAGTGGCCACACAGGACTGCAACCAGTGCCATTCCGAAGGAGACCAGGAGTCCAAGACGAACACTCTTTACCACCAAGCGGTGGGCCTTGTGCAAGGCGCGTGCCCCAATCAGGTGGCCAACCAGTATCTCACTGCCAAATCCAACGGAAAGGCTGAAGACCAGTATAAAGAACATGATTTGCATGGTGTAGCCGTGTTCAGCCAGTGCATCTGTACCCATGTGCGCCACCATTGCAACCGTGGAAAGTAGAGCCAGCCGATACGCAATATTTTCAGCAGCCCCAGGAAGTCCAATATGCAAGACGGGCGTTAGTAGTTCCCACTTCACTTGCCACCAGTCTCGGATCTGGGGAATCAGATGCAATCGCCAGCGCCATAAGAACAAGTGGAAGACGACAGCAAACATGCGGCTTACAGCAGCTGCAATGGCGAATCCGGCCAGGCCCATCGCCTGAATGGGGCCTGCGCCATACATCAATAGCAGGCACACAGTCAGGTGCAGGCTGTGCATGATCGCCATGTTGAGTAGTGTGTCGCGAGTATGCATGTGCGCGCGCATGACAGCGCCCATGGTTGCGTTCAGTGCATCAAGAGCCAACGCAATGGCAAGAATGCGAAGAAACGGTACCGCCAAAGGCAGTACATCCGATGGCGCGTTCAATGCAAGGAGCAGGGAACCGGGCCACAGCGCGACGATGATGCCGGAAAATAGCCCCAACCATGTGCTTGCGCCGAGTGCAGCACGCGCTGTATCATGGGCAGATGCATGATTTCCAGAGCCCAGATTTTGTGTGATCACCACACTGACGCCCATGCTGACAATCCGGAACAACAGAAACAGCGACGCTTGGACGTGATTCGCCAGGGTAAAAGCAGCAGCCGCAGCATCCGACTCCTGGGAAGCGAGCCATAACCCGGCAAGGCCGACTGTGAGTCCCAGAACCAGATCTGTGAGCAGTGGCCAGGTCACAGAAAGCAGGCCTGCAGGTTTCCTATACATCGGAGTGCTTACAGTGGATTTTTGAAGCGTCTGAATGGGGTTGAGGAGCCTACCCTAGTTCTATCTTTTCATTGCCGCGCATGAACATGCAGATCGAGGGCGCGCGATGCGCCCAATAGTGCGGGAGTAGGCGCAGTAATAAGCCAGCAGGGGATGCATTCCAGATAGGAAGAGAAACGTCCCTTGGCCTCAAAACTGTTGCGAAATATATTTCTATCGAAGGCGGTACCTAAGCGGGGTACTACACCTCCTCCAATATAGACACCGCCAGTGGCTCCCAGTGAAAGTGCGAGGTTGCCAGCCACATTTCCGAGGAAGCTGGCAAAGATTTGGACAGTCTGGCCGCAGTGGAGATCAGTCTGACCGATGGCAAGGTCACTGAATTGTTGTGGATTAAGAGCTGTAGCAGATACGCCGTTAACCTTGCACACTGCGTTGTAAAGGTGAATCAAACCGGAACCGGACAGAACTCTTTCGGCACTCACATGTCCAAACTGACTACGCAATTCTTTCAGAACATCGGCTTCATTTGCATCACTGGCCGCTAGCGTTACATGGCCACCTTCGCCGCTTAGGGCTACGTAGTCTCCACGTCTGTCAGGAATCAGGCCGGAGACACCCAGACCGGTGCCTGGTCCGAGCAAGGCGATTGGTGCTGCAGGCTTTGCGTCGCGTCCGCCAATTCGCAGAAGATCGTGCTCGGTGAGTGCCGGCAAACTCAATGCCAGTGCAGTGAAGTCATTGATGACTACACATTGATCGATCTGCAAGTGTCCTTTGAGTTCTGCAATAGAGAATGACCAATTGCTGTTGGTAAATCTGACAGTGTCACCGCTAATTGCAGTTGCGACTCCCAGGCTGGCCGCAGCAGGTTGTCCCAAACCGTGGAGATCAAGGTAGTGGGATGCTGACTCAAGCAGGCTGGAGTTTTCTGCACATGAAAGCACGGCTACATCCTGCAAAGGTGCTTCTGCGCTTGATTGCCAAGCCCAGCGTGCATTGGTGCCGCCTATATCTCCGAGCAAGCGGGGGAAACTTGTGTTCATAGGTTTGTCGCTGCCGGACAATCGGCGTTAGTGTTTTGATGAGCTGTCGACCTTGTTTGGAAAGGGAGCAAAGTAGGCACCAATCACCGAGGGTATCGACGCTGCCATGACGACCAGGAAAAACGTTTGAAAGCCGAGGTGGTCTGCAAGAACTCCGCTGGCCATCTGAGTGGGTATTAGCGTCAGGTTCATGATTGCGGTGCAATAGGCATAGTGCGTCATGTGGTACTTTCCAGGCGAAATTTGTTGCATCATGTAGAGCATGTTCGCAACAAATCCAAATGAGTATCCAGCCTTCTCGATGGTCACCAGCGTGGCAATTACCGATAGAGAGACCGGAGCATCCGGGGATACCATACAGCTCAAAATGTAGAAGGTGATGTGAGGCAAATTCAGGCAGACAGCCATAAAGACAAGTGTTTTGCGGTTCAATCCATATCTCCCCGCAAAGATTCCACCCAACAGGCCGAAGGCAAGACTGACTACCGTGCTTATGAGGCCATCAATGAGTGCTTTGCTTTCAAGCAAGTGGGGGCAAGCTGCGCTGACTGCAGAGGTTGCACACATGCCCAGTCCCCCATTGCTCACTTGCCCCTGCATAAAGAGCGGTGCTTCCAGGAGCAGAAATCCTTCACCAAGTCGATATAGAAAAACAAACGTGAGCATTCCGAGCAAGTGAGGCTTTTGCAGAAAATCCAGAAACTGGTCTCTGAAAGTGAGCGCTACTGCCAATGCGGTAGCCGGTCGTTCGGATCGCGAGCCAGGAGGCAATACAAATGAGTGATAAATCGCCAAGAGTGCCATCGCACCCATGCTGACCCCCAATGCTGTTGCCCAGGCAGCACGCGCGTCCATGCCATTTCTTTGCAGAAGACTTGCGATGCCGACAATTGCAGCTGTCGCAAAAATGCGGCCGGCATTCCAGAAGGCGCCTTGTATCCCCATGAACTTGCCCTGATCAGACGCACCCAGACTGGTGATGTAAACGCCATCAATGCAAATGTCCTGCGTAGCTGATGCGAAGGCCAGAAGCCAAAGAAGCAGAATGACTACAACAAAGTAGTTGGTTAATGCTAGTGATGAGGCCCACAAGCCCAGCAACGCTGCCATCACCAACTGCATGGCAATGACCCAGAAGCGTTTGGTCTTGAACATATCCAGAAAGCCTGCATAGAGTGGCTTAAGCGACCACATAATGCCAATGCTCGCTGTGGACAGCGTAATTTCGCTGTCGCTATGCCCGAGGTCTTTGAACAGGGTGCCTGCAACCCAGATGACCATGGCAAACGGAATGCCCTCGGCCAGATATGCGGTAGGAACCCATGCGAAGGGGGATCGGTTTGCCGAGGGGCTGTTCACAATGATGTCTCCTGCAATGTAGCTGGGCGTCTCGCTGCACACGGACATCCCGGCTGATGATTTTGCGGGCATCATACTGAAAACTGACAACGCTGTCATTAGGTGAAATACCGATACCAGTTAGGGCGTTTACCTTCGACTATGCTTGGCGTCTGAATTCGGGACGACAATGGCTGTTCATCGGCCTTCAACAGACCTTTCGACAAACCATGGCAATAAACGACCGAGCAAATTCTTCCCCAACCATCACGGATGTGGCACGTGTGGCCGGAGTCTCAATTAAAACGGTGTCCCGAGTAATGAATCGGGAGACCGGGGTCCATAGCTCTACCAGGGAGCATGTGCTCAAAGTCGTTGGGGAAATGAAATACCGTCCGAAACTTAGTGCACGAAGTCTGGCCGGAGCGCGCTCGTTTCTGATCGGGCTACTTTATTACGATCCCAGCGCAGCGTTTGTAAGTGGCGTGCAACAGGGTGCGACCTTGCGTTGCCGCGAATCGGGTTACCACCTGGTTGTCGAATCTCTCCGCGATGATGCTCCGGACCTGGCCCAACAAGTCGACCACATGGTCAGCGCATTGCGGCCCGACGGCATGATTCTTACACCGCCACTTTGTGACAACCCGCATGTACTCAAAGCACTCCGCGACAGCGGAACCCCCTGCGTGCTGATGTCGCCGGCACGTGAACGGGAAGGGATTCCCAGTGTTCGCATGGACGATGTATTGGCCGCTGAAGAAATCACCCTTCACCTTGTCGATCTAGGCCACAAAGAAATCGCATTTGTCAAAGGCCCAGCAGATCAGGCAGCCTCTGCGCTACGCTACAAGGGATACGTGCGAGCCATGAAGTCCCGCGGACTCACGGTAAACAAAGACTTCGTCTACACAGGTGACTTCAAGTTTCAGTCGGGTGTCGAGGCTGCCCACAAAATTCTAGGGACGAGGAATCGACCGACGGCCATATTTGCCAGTAATGATGAGATGGCGTTGGGTGTACTTGCTGGTGCACAAAGCATCGGCCTTGATGTGCCCAAAGCGCTATCCATTGCTGGTTTCGATGACTCTCCCGCAGCCAAACTGGTGTGGCCACAATTGACTACGGTAAGTCAGCCTACTTATGAAATGGCACGCATGGCAGTTGAGATGTTGATCGGAACTGGAAAGTCCCAGGAGGATGCTCCAGAGGAATCAATTGAATCAGAGCATCGGGTGCTTGAGCATGAACTCGTTATTCGTATGTCAACGGGTAAACCTGCGAAACGCTGAATAGCCCGGAGGGCCAGAGTGCCCTGGCCAAGTCAGCCAATTTCAAGAACATTGCGCTGGCAGCAACAGATCGGGAAAACCCCAATACCAGTCAAATAGACACCGCTGTCTAATTCGCCTCATTGAATATGACAGCGCTGTCCATTTTGTTGAATGTGTCGAAATTGCTGTGCAGGCGTTTGACATCAAGCGTGAGGCGCATTTGAGGAATCCCTTAGGAAATGAAAAAGACTGGCTTAAGTGTGGAAGAGATGAACGAGGCGCAAATGCAGTCAGCCTTGGGGCCGGAGTTTGTCTGGGGAGTTGCCACGAGTGCCTATCAAATCGAAGGAGCGGCGTCAGAAGATGGACGCGGAGAATCCATATGGGATGTCTTTTCGCGTCAGTCCGGAAAAGTTCTGAATGGTGACAGTGGTCAAACCGCATGTAACCACTACCACCTCTGGAAAGAAGATCTTGATCTGATCAAGGGATTGGGCGTTGACGCGTACCGCTTTTCATTTGCGTGGCCGCGCGTACAGCCACAGGGGCGCGGCGCTCTTAATCCTAAGGGACTGGACTTCTACGAACGCTTGATCGACGGCATGTTGGAGCGTGGACTGCAGCCGCATGGCACGCTATACCACTGGGACTTGCCGCAACATTTACAGGAAGAGGGCGGTTGGGGTCTGCGTACGACAGCCGAGCATTTTGCAAATTATGCTGAAGTCATCGGAAGGAAATTTGGAGATCGTCTGACGAGCCTGGCAACTCACAACGAGCCATGGTGTACGGCTGTTCTGGGCAACCTCACCGGAAAATTCGCTCCGGGTTATCGTGACCCTCAACTGGCGGCACAAGTGTCGCATCACCTGTTGCTGTCGCACGGCCTGGCAGTGAAGGCTATGCGCGCGGCAGGTGTGCGCACACAATTCGGAATCGTGCTGAATCAATCCAGCGTGAGCGCGGCCACTGATAGTGCGCACGATCGGGCCAAAGCACAAACTGAATACTGCAGCTTTGTCCGTTGGTTTATGGACCCGATCTTCCGTGGTGTCTATCCGCAAGACCCGGGCATCGCACACTATCCGGACATTCGCGCTGGGGACATGGAAGTCATCCATACCCCCATTGACTTCCTCGGTATCAACTACTACACACGAATTTGGGCAAGCGCCAGTCAACCGGAAGTGCCTCCCCCTAAGGTACTTGGTGAATCCGACATGGGGTGGGAAATCTACCCGGACGGGCTCTTCGAACTGTTGAAGGATGTCAATCGCGACTACAAGCTCCCGCCTGTCTTCATCACAGAAAACGGCATGGCATGCGTCGACGTATTGCGCGACGGAAAGGTCGAAGACCAAGCACGTATCGAGTATCTACGCATGCATCTGCAAAGCGTAGCCAATGCGCGACAAGCAGGCGTTGACATTCGCGGATATTTCTACTGGAGCCTCATGGATAACTTTGAATGGGAGTCGGGCTATGCCAAGCGCTTTGGATTAGTTCACGTGGACTACTCAACTCAGAAACGCACACTCAAACGCAGTGCACATTGGTACCGTGAAATGATAGGACGCCACAAAGGTGAAGTGAGTATGGGGCATAAAAATGCTTGAAACAAATACCAATTCATGGGTAATGGCGTGGTTGATGTCGCTGAGCGCTGTAGCCTTGATTGGATGCGGCGGCGCAGACGCAGCACAAGATGACAAGCCGACACATGCGACAACGCCAGCAGCCATGGATGCATAACCATCTCCATTACCGATGAAACACGTTGCTGAAACCATGCTCGATACAACGACAGTCAATACAACAAGAGCACACACCAAATGGTTGATGTCTGCGTTCTTGGGCGGATTGGTTGCAGTGACCCATGCAGCACCGCTGAGCTCTGCTGTCATGGATGAGGCCACAGTACAGCGCCGCGCTACTGCCTTGATCAAGCGGATGACCTTGACCGAAAAAGTAGGGCAGCTCACGCAGCTAGGTGCCGAAGAAAAAAGTGCCGATGAACTCATTCGAAACGGCAGTGCAGGCGCGGTGCTCTGGACGATGGACAGTGCGCTGATTGCACGTCTTCAAAGAATCGCCGTGCAAGAGAGTCGGCTGAAGATTCCTATGCTCTTTGGATTTGATGTGATTCATGGATACAAGACGGTCTTCCCCGTGCCACTGGGCATGGCAGCAAGCTGGAATCCGGCGCTGGTCGAGCGGGCCCAATCCATTGCCGCCCATGAAGCGTCCGCTGCCGGGATCAATTGGACATTCGGCCCCATGGTTGACATCGCACGCGATGCGCGCTGGGGTCGCATAGTGGAGGGGGCAGGAGAAGATCCGTTTCTCGGGGCAGCAATGGCTCGGGCCCAGGTTCTTGGGTTTCAGGGACCTAAGCTGGGCACGCCAAACCGGGTTCTGGGGAGCGTCAAGCACTTTGCAGGCTACGGAGCTGCTGATGGAGGACGCGATTACGACAGCAGCTTCATCCCCGAAGGGACCTTCAGAAAT
>CAJBVC010000915.1 GCA_903958915.1 uncultured beta proteobacterium | reverse complement strand
TCATGGTCGCGCTTCAAGACTTCAAAGCGCGTGTCGATCAGCCCGATGCGGTCAAACAAGGTTTGTAGCTTGGTGGCCTTGTCCACGACGTGCACAGGTGTGGTGACTTTGCCGCAGTCGTGCAACAGGCCGGCGATCTTGAGCTCGTAACGGTCCCGGTCATCCATGCTAAAGGCCGCCAGCGGCCCGTCGTGCGTTGCATTGGCCGCATCGGCAAGCATCATGGTCAGCGCCGGCACCCGCTGGCAGTGTCCGCCGGTATAGTGCGATTTTTCGTCGATGGCCAGGTTGATCAGGCTGATAAACGACTCAAACAGCTCTTCCAGTTGCGTCATCAAATTGCGATTGGTGATTGCAATGGCCGCTTGCGAGGCAAGGGACTCGGCCAGGCTTTGATCGGCACTGGAAAAGCTCACCACTTCCCCGGTGGTGCGCAGCTGGGCATTGATCAGCTGCAAAACGCCTATGACATCGCCCTCATGGTCTTTCATGGGCACCGACAGGAACGACTGCGAGCGGTAGCCGGTGCGCTCATCGAACTGACGTGTTCCGGAAAAATCGAAATTGGGTTCGGTGTAGGCGTCGGTGATATTGACGGTCAGGTGGTTCAGGGCGGTATAGGCCGCCACCAGCGAGACGTTGGGGCGGTCGTCGGCATCAAACAGGGGCAGGTTGGGAAAGTTGATCGGGTTACCTGAACTGCCACCCATGGCAATTTTCAGGGAATCGGTACGCAGTATTTCGAAGCGCAAAGCCTTGCGGTCATTGGTCACGCGGTAGAGCGTGCCCCCATCTGCATTGGTGATGGTTTTTGCCGCAATCAGAATACTCTCAAGCAAGCGCTCAATGTCCCGCTCCTTGGACAGGGCCGCCCCGATCGTATTGAGTTGCTCCAGCCGACGTAGCAGGTCATCAACGGAGTCCACGGCAATTCCTCCCAAATTACTTCTTCAACAACACTTTCAGCACATTTTGCACCCGGCGTGCCAATGGCGCATTGAACTCGCCTGCCAGCACCACTGCGGCGTCCTGTCCCCAGGTTTGTGCCGGGGACGGGTCGTTGCGGCGCGTGAGCAACTGTAATTGCAAATTGCGCCGTGCGCCAATGTCTTCTGCCGGTGTGGGTACTTCTGCTGCCATTTCCAGACGCAACAGGGCTTCCTCGGGCGACGGCGCCTTGGCAACGGTTGGCAAGTTGCCCGACACTGCCTGCATCCAGGCAGAACGTGTTGCCGAATTGGCACGGGAGCCCAGATCATGGGCACTCGGTACCAGCGCAGCATCGCGCTTTTCCCAGGCAGTCAGCAACTGTGTCAAGGCCTCTCCGTGGGCCTGTGCCGCCAGTTTTCTCAAGGCATGCTGGGCATTCTCCATCGCTTCGCGCTGGGCCCGAAATGCAGTATCGCCCAGCCGCGGTGCTTCCTGCCACGCCGCTGCCGGTGCGCGAGCTGCCGCTGCATCGTTGCGGTCACGCGGACGATCGCCCGGCTTGCCATCGCGCGATGCGCCCATGCCGCCTTTGCGCTCTCCCCACTTGGCGCCCTTGCCGCTGGTCTGCGTCGGCACGTCTTTTCGCATACCGGGTCGGTCGTCACCACGCATGGCGACCACTGCCTTGGGCGCCGCTTTCACCGGTGCCGCGGGCGCGGGGCTTGCACTCTCCTGTTCGTCGGACGCTACACTTTCGGGAGCGTCTTGCGCAATATCCACGGGCGTAGCAGCCTCATTTGACTCTGAAATACCCGACGTCGCCGAACTGACCTCGGCTGCTACCTGGGCCTCGCCCTCCTGCACAACCGCAGCATTTACATCCTGCTGCGCCAGAGCCTGACCATGCAACGCCGCGTCGAGCGCGGCCAGCGCGGCCCGAATGGCTTGCGCGTCACCTGAGGCATTGGCGGCTTCTACCGCCTTGGCGGCCGTCAACACCGCGCGGTCCCGTGCACCCAAGGCAGCGTCGGCTTTTTCGCGTTCCGCCGTCTTGCGGTTGAAAGCGTCGTCAATCGGTTTTCTGAATGCGTCCCACAGCTTTTGCTCCTGGCGGCGATCGATCGGCACCTCGTGTGCCTGCGCCTGCCAGCGTTGTTGCAAGGCACGCACTGCATCCACCCGCAATACCGGCGCTGCGCCCAGGACTTTGGCCTCTTCAATCATGGCCTGACGCATCACCAGACTCTGCGCCTGCATCGCCTCCAAGGGAGCGGCTGCATTGGATATTGCAGCCTTCCACAGTGGCTGCAGTTCAGCAAAAGTCTTTTCGCCGAGATGCCCGGCGTCGCGCCAACGATCACCAAACTGGTGAAGGATGCGGTTAAAGCCTTTCCAGTCCCCGTCCAGCGCCGTGCGATTGGCGGCGGCCCAGGCGTTGATCTCTTCTAACAGTGCCAGCCGCTGGGCCTTGTGCTCCGCTGTT
>CAJBVC010000914.1 GCA_903958915.1 uncultured beta proteobacterium | reverse complement strand
TGGCGCCGGCAAGACCACCGCGATGCATTGCCTGCTGGGCCTGACCCTGCCGAGTTCGGGCCAGCTCTATGCGTTTGGCCAGCCGCTGCACAGCCACCGCATCGCTATTCTGCGGCGCAGCAACTTTTCCTCGTCCTACGCCAGCCTGCCGGGCAACCTCAAGGTCTGGCAAAACCTGCTGGTCTTCGCGCGCATTTACGGCGTGGCGCAGCCCAAGCAGAAGATCGCCGGGTTGTTAGAACTGCTCGAAGTCAGCCATCTCAGCGACCGGCTCACCGGCCAGCTCTCCGCGGGGGAGAGCACCCGCGTGAACCTGTGCAAGGCGTTTCTCAATGATCCGGAGTTGCTGATGCTCGATGAGCCCACCGCCAGCCTCGACCCCGACAACGCCGACAAGGTGCGCAAAGTGGTGCGCCGCCTGCAACGCGAGCGCAACATCGGCATCCTCTACACCTCCCACAACATGATCGACATCGAGGAAGTGTGCGACCGGGTGATTTTCCTCCACAAAGGCCGCATCGTCGCAGAGGGCTCACCTGCGGACATAGTCTAGCGCTCCACCGAGCAGTCGCTCGAAAACGTGTTCATCAAGATCGCCCGCAGCGGCGATCTGGAAAACACCAATGGCAAGGAGCCCACCCCATGAACCTGCGCATTGTCCACGCGCTGCTGTTGCGCTATGTCTTCCTCTACACTCGCAGCCCCGTCCGCATGGTGGAAATGGTGTTCTGGCCGATTGTGGACCTGCTGGTGTGGGGGTTCCTAACCATGTTCTTGCAGCAGAACACCAGCGGCGCCTTCCCCCACTTCATCACATTCCTGTTAGGCGCGATGATCCTGTGGGACATCCTGTTCCGCGCCCAGCAAGGGGTGGCCATCTCGTTTCTCGAGGACGTCTGGACGCGCAACCTGCTCAATATCTTCGTCGCCCCGGTGCGCACCCTCGAGTATCTCTGCGCCACCTTCGCGGTGGGCGTGCTGCGCATCTGCGTGACCGCCGTGGCACTGGTGGTCATCGGCTGGCTGGCGTATTCCTTCAACGTGTTTGTCATGCGCTGGTGGCTCATCCCGTTTTTCCTCAATCTGATGCTCTTCGGCTGGTCGCTGGGCATGATCTCCACCGCCTTGATCTTGCGCTGGGGCCAGGCGGCCGAATCGCTGGCCTGGGCCGTGCCGTTTTTCATCCAACCCGTGGTCGCCGTCTTCTATCCGGTCAGCGTGCTGCCGGGCTGGCTGCAACCCGTCGCCCTGGCGTTGCCCGCCACCCATATCTTCGAGGGCATGCGCCAAGTCATGCAAACCGGCACCATGAGCTGGGTGCCGCTGGCGTGGGCCTTCGTCCTCAACCTCGTCTATCTCGCGCTGGCCGGCGGCTTCTTCGTCTGGATCCTCAACTACACCCGCCGCCGCGGCCTGCTCACCAAATTCTCCACCCAATGAGTCCGCGCCCTACCAGGTCCGCGACGGCCACATGGCCCGCCTGCCGCGGGAAAAATCCCGTTAATAGTTTGCCATTGGCAGGGCAGGTATTAGCCTGCCCTTTCAAAGGAACCCGCACCGCTCCCCCCGCCGCC
>CAJBVC010000913.1 GCA_903958915.1 uncultured beta proteobacterium | reverse complement strand
TGCGCTCCGCACACTGGCACTCGAGGGGCCATCAATGACCACAAACCGGATTTCACCAGCCTCAGCTTTCTTGTCGACGCGCATCAGCTCCAGATAGCGCCCAGCGTTATCGGAGTCTGACAACTTGGGACCAATGACTGGTAACCCGGCTTGCTGTACCAAGATAGTAAGGCGCGCTACAAAGTCTGCGTTGACCAACCCCAACCTGTGCGACAAGTGGGCGGCCATGACCATGCCGCAACCCACTGCTTCGCCGTGCAGCCATTTGCCATACCCCAAGCCCGCTTCGATGGCATGGCCAAAGGTATGGCCAAAATTGAGAATGGCGCGCAAGCCCGACTCGCGCTCGTCTTGCCCCACAACCCAGGCTTTGATTTCGCAACTGCGCTGCACGGCGTAGGCGAGTGCTGCGGCATCGCGCTGCAGTAGCGCGTCCAGGTTCGACTCAATCCAGTCGAAGAAAGCCATGTCCGCAATGGGTCCATATTTAATGACCTCCGCCAGTCCCGCGCTCAACTCGCGTTGCGGCAGCGTCTTCAGGGTCGCCAAATCGCACACTACCAGCTGCGGTTGATAGAACGCGCCCACCATGTTTTTGCCCAGAGGGTGGTTAATGCCCGTCTTGCCACCTACGGAGGAATCCACCTGCGCCAGCAGCGTCGTGGGTACCTGAACAAAGGGAACACCGCGCATATAGCTCGCCGCGGCAAAACCGGTCATATCGCCCACCACCCCACCGCCGAGTGCGAACAGCACCGTTTTGCGGTCACAACCATTGACGAGCAAGGAATCGAAGATGAGATTGAGCGTCTGCCAGGTCTTGTGCTCCTCACCATCGGGGAGGCTGACGAGATGGACGGACTTGAACCGTGCTCGAAGCGCTTTCTGGAGCGTGGAGGCGTACAGCGGAGCGATCGTTTCGTTGGTGACAATCAGTGCGCTAGTTGCTTGCGGAAGTCCGCTAAAGATTTCCGCGTTATCAAGCAGGGACGCCGCGATGACAATGCGATAACTTCGCTCAGCGAGTGCGATGTTGACAGAATGCACGGATGGGTTTTTCATGCCCCATAGTTTACGGGTGGGTATCAGGACTTTTCAATGATGCGGTATGGCACCCGACAGTTCCAATTGCATGATGATCATGTTGACCAATGTTCCCACCGATGGCCGACCCGTCTCCACAACAAATTGCGCCGCTTCCCGGTACAGCGGATCACGCACGGCGTGCAGTTCACGCAAACGCGTTAGCGGGTCAGCCACCTGCAACAATGGGCGATTGACGTCGTGCCGAAGGCGCCGAAACAATTCATCGGGATTGGACTTCAGATAAACCACCGTTGTGCGTTGCTTCAGTCGTTCGCGATTGAGTGGTCGCAAGACAGCACCACCGCCCGTCGAAAGAACACCGTCTTCTCGCTGGGTAAGTTCGTCTAGAACGGACTCCTCGACATCCCGAAAGCTGCTTTCTCCCTCGCGCTCGAAGTAATCACGAATGGAGCAACCCAAGCGCGCCTCGATCACATGGTCTGAGTCCTGGAACGGCAGTTGCAGCCGCCGGGCGAGTTGACGCCCGACGGTGGATTTGCCAGAGCCGGGTAGGCCGACTAAAGCAACGATCAATTTGGATCGGTACAGACGGTCGCAGTTCCGAACGGGCTGGTCTGGTTGGGTGGTGATGCAGTTTTATTTGATGCAGCCGCAGAGTCCAACTCCAAAGAATAGTTGCTCAATTGCT
>CAJBVC010000912.1 GCA_903958915.1 uncultured beta proteobacterium | reverse complement strand
TGCGTCAGAAACACCAGCACCGAGTAGGCACCCACCGCCAGTTCCCCGTGCAGGGTCAGCCAGCCGCCATAGAGCAGCGTGGCCGTAAAGCCGCTGAGGATGGCAATGCGGATGACCGGGGTGATCGCTGCACTGAGTCGAATCGCACTGGCATTGGCCTGGCGGTAGCCGTTGCTGGCCTGGGCGATGTGGTCGGCTTCCATGCCTTCGGTGGCGAAGGCCTTGATGGTGGCCAGCCCCAGCAGGTTGTTGTTAAGACGGGCGCTGACATCGCCGGCGGCCTCTCGCACGCTGGCGTAGCGCGGCGCCAGGCGCTGCTGGAACCAGAAGGTACCCAACAAAATGAGTGGCACCGGCAGCAACGCAATCACCGCAATGCCCGGCTGCAGCGAGAAGAACACGGCGCTGATCATGATGGACGAGCACAACACCTGAATGATCTGGTTGGCGCCGCCGTTGAGAAAGCGCTCCATCTGGTTGATATCGTCGTTGAGGATGGACATCAGGTTGCCGGTGCGCTGGTTCTCGAAATAGGCCATCTCCAGACGCTGCACATGGCGGTAGGTGTCCAGACGCAAATCGTGTTGCAGGTCCTGCGCCAGGCCGCGCCACTTGAGCTGGTAGAGGTATTCAAACAGCGACTCGCCGCCCCAGATCAGTACGTTGAGCGCACCGAGCGCCAGCAACTGGTGCCAAACCTGGGTGATGCCCAGTGCGCCAAAAACCGTGCGTGCGAGAAAGCTCTGTTCCCCGGTCACCACCACGTCCACTGCCGCGCCGATCAGCACTTCGGGCAGGATGTCAAAGAACTTGTTGAGCACCGAGTACAGCGAAGCCAACCGGAAATCGCGCCGGTAGCTTGAGGCGTAGTTGGAGAGTCGCTTGAGTGGGTGCATGAAAGGTGCTGGTGGTTGCATTCGATTATGGTAGGCGGTGATGCGACGCGTTACCGCAGTTTCTTTCCCAAACTCGAGGTTATTGCGCCCTGCGAGACTTCAGTGCCTTGCCTGCCATCCACTCGCCTTTGTGTGCAATCTCGATGATCTGACGCAGTTTGCCTTTCACCTGGTTGCAATCGAACTGCGCCGCTGTTTCGTCAGGTTGATCCCCGTAAAGGATTGCGTTGAGTGACTGTGCTTCCTTGCGACGTTCTTCCACACTTTGCCGATCCCAACCCAACGCCTCACCCATTTTCAAACCCACCACTGCTGCCAGGACGTTGTCGGCGCTGGACACCAGGATGTTGGCTGTCCTGTCACATACCTGCCGGCGATTGGCATCCTTCGCCGAGTCGGCTGAGCACATCTTGATCAGTGGAGCGTAGTTGGGCAGCGCCCAATTGATGAGCACTTTGGTGGACAGTTGCAGGGCCAGTAACTGATCAATATCGGACTGCGCTAAGCGGCTCAGTTCGATCGCTGCCAGTCCCTGGTAGTCCTCCACAAAGGCGCCCAGTGAGGCGCGGAACAAAGCCTCGGTGGCAGCACTTTGCGTGCGCTCACCCACCAGCCGCAACCAGGGCAGCATATTGCCTGGCTCCAGCCGGGCCCACTGCTCCAGACTGATGGTAGTGCCGCATGCGGGCGGCTGGTTTTGTGAAGGCAGGCGAGCGCACGCCTGAATCGCCTGGGCGTACACCGCCGGGTCTTCGCTGGTCGATGCCACTGCGGCCAGCTCTGTCACGTAGGGAGTCACCTTCTCCAGATAGCGGTCGGTGAGTTGCTCGTCGACGACCTGTGCCAGATTGCAAGGACTTCCTTTCCCGTGCTTGACGTTGGCGTTCGATCCTTCACGGCACGCCGCATACACTGCATCTGAACTGGCCGTGCGTTCATCCTCCAGCGTGACGATCACGCGCAGCAAAAGGCTGGCAGAGCGTGCGCGCACAGATCCACTGCGTTGCAGGCGTTCGATCAGATCCGTGCTGGTCTGTTCAAGCTGCGCACGGGATTTTGGCGAGAGTTGGTCCAGCCGGGTGGTTGCAGGGAGATAGCCCAGACCACAGACGTGTACTTCACCCGCACGACCCGCCCCACTGGGAGAGGACGCGGCCGGCTCACCCTTGGGTTTGAAGGGGATTGCCGGCTCGGAGACGCTCGGGCCATCTTCCATCGGAGGTGGGGCTGCAGCCACATTGGCGATGGCGGGTGGTTCAGCCTGAAACCACCATGCCACCAAAGCGGACATGAGCACGAGAAAAATGGCACTTGTGGCAAGCCGATGCTTCCAAAGTGCCAGCTTCATTGCTTCTAACCCGGTTTGCCCAAAGCTTCCCACCGCTCCAGCGCCGCCATCAGTTCGTCGTCAATCTGCGCACTGCGGCTGGCCAGAGTGATGGCGCGGGTGTTGTCGGTGGCGTAGAGGTGCCCGTCGGCCAGCGTCTGAGTGATGGCTTTTTGCTCGGCCTCTAGAGCTGCAATCGCGTCAGGCAGGCCGTCGAGTTCGCGCTGCTCCTTGAAGCTGAGCTTGCGGGCTTTGGCCGGTGGTGTGGCAACGCTGGGAGCGACTGGTGCAAGCGTTGCTGAAGCCATAAGTTGCTCCTGTTTTGCTAGCTGCTCACGCTCGTAATTAAAGGCTTTCGCGCCCTTTTGACCCTTGCTTTGGGCAATATCGCTGGCGCGGCGGCTTTGGGTCAGCCAGTCGTTCACGCCACCTTCGTACTCGCGCCATTTCGCATCGCCTTCGTAGGCAATGGTGCTGGTGACCACGTTGTCCATGAAGGTGCGGTCGTGGCTGACCAGGAACACCGTGCCGTCGTAGTTCTGCAGCAG